>USSR01000164.1 GCA_900557355.1 uncultured Bacteroides sp. | reverse complement strand
CATCTCTTCAATGTTAGAAAGGTCATCTCCGCAGGATGCCCAATCCTCAACTTCTACCTGCGAGTAATCGCGTCTATTTATCACGATAACTGTATTTTGAAATAACTCTTTTAGTTCAACCGCATCCGACTGTTGAGCTTGCCTGATTGTAAAATCCGTTTTCATATCTATTATATTAAATTCTTTCCAGCCTTTCTTATTTTGTAGCTATTATAGAATAGACCATCGGAATATGATTACTCAAATGTTTTATCCTATATTTGTTAGGTTCACATTCAACTGTTTGGGAAAAACAATTATAGGGTGAATAATCAAATTCATCAAAAGAAGATATGGTAAGCCCACTTTGTATAAGGCTATTTATAACCTCCCTCAAACTATGATTCCACGTTACACATTCTTGCAACAAATCATTTTCCCCGTCCGTATAGGTTCCCTCTTGTGTTTCTCTGATTGCACCGGAATTGAAGTAGTTATATTCAATCCTTTTAAAGTCATCATCAAACATCCACACAATCGGATGAAACTCCACAAATACAAACTTCCCATTTGGTTTTAGATAATTTGAAATAATCTGAGCCCACTTATTCATATCCGGCAACCAGCCAATCACTCCATAGCTTGTAAATATGATGTCGAATTGTTCATTCAAATGAGCAGGCAAATCATAAATATCACAGCAGATAAAAGTTGCATTAACATTTGCTTTCCCGGCTAATATCTTTGCATGGTCAATCGCTTTATCGGATAAATCAACACCTGTAACATTTGCGCCAAGTCTACCCAACGAAATAGTATCTTGTCCGAAATGGCATTGTAAATGCAGAATAGATTTCCCTTTTATATCTCCAAGTAAACCAAGTTCTATATCATTGAGAGACGACTCACCTTTCAAAAAGCCTTCGACATCGTAAAAGTCAGATTTCAAATGCACATCTACCCTGTTGTTCCAAGACTTCCGGTTTATTTCTAAATAATCAAAATCTTCATTCATTCTTTTAATATTAAATTGATTATATGCAAATATAGCAAAAGGTACAGTATCATTCATTGTGAATTGTACTTTTTACTGTATTTCAGCCAAATACCTCTCTTTACAGGCTAAAACCTTTGCTCCTTTTCTGCTCCTCTTTCGGTTGTATCCTTTGATAGAGTTTGCTAAACTGCTCCCTGAACCAATCGGAAACATTTTTTCGATTGATGATTAGCACCAATTTGTTCTTTCCAACAGTTGAAGCTGTTACTATTTGTGCAGTCACCTTATCCGTTACGAAATTCCGTTTATACTCTTCGGAATAGAGTGTGCCATTATGTTCTATCTTTTCCCCTAACATCAGTTTTGCTGTTTGTTCAGTTGAGAAACCGACAACACGACATAGCCTTTCCATTCGGAAAAGTTCTTTTAGTAGTGGTAGCCATGCACAAGCCTTTTTAATCATCTGTGACAGCCGTGATATCTCCTTTCGGGTTTCATCCAGTTCCTTGATGTGCTTACCCTGCACTTTTACCAATTCCCTGCTGTACTGTTCCCGTTGCTTCTGCATCATAATTTGCAGTCTTTCGATGCTCTCGTCACGAGCAACAACTTCATCACGAAGCTGCTGGTTCTCCTGTTTCAGTTCTTTGATTTCTCCACTGCCCAAAAGAGAACCTACCTTTGCGATAATGGCGGTTTTAGCTTCTGTCTTAACCACTTCCAGCCGTTCTGTGCCGATTTCTCTTTTGATTTGTAGTAGTCGTTTCTCCGCTGCTTTCTTTTCGGATTGGAGTTGCTGCACGTCTGTTTCGAGTTCACCCGTCTGTCGTTTCAAATCGCGGTAATATTGGGCTGTAGTGGTATGTCTGGCTTCCGATCCACGTACACCACGCTGCAAACCGTATCTCTCCATAACTTTAGCGTAATCATCATGATAGGCTACCAACCTATCACGGTTCAACACATCATCTGCACACAATCGGGCTGCATCGGTTTTCTTGCGATAGGTACGTTTTCCCTCCGTTTGCTTTTTCTGCTTCGCCTTTCTGCGCTCACCCATTACTATCGGCACAATGGTAGCATGTATGTGCGGTGTGGTTTCGTCCATGTGAAGAACTGCGGAAACGGTGTTCTCCTTTCCGAAAGTCTTGTGCAACCATTGCATACTATCGTCACACCATTCATCTATACGTCCGTCCTGTTGTATCTTCATCATGTCCTCGTGCGTTCCCGACAGCATAACACGAATAGCCCTTACTTGGTCAGGCGTAATTTTGCGCTTGATGCCTGCCGACTTGATGCGGTGGGCTATCGCTTCGTCACGTTCCGTTACTCCTTTGGGAAGTTGTACAAGTTCCCGATTGAGATGCGTTCGTGTGGGGTCAACGTTAGACGCTATCACCCGGCGTTCAATGTGGTCGGACATCCGGGCATCGGATGCGCCTTTTGCTTTCTTGAAATCAAGGGTAAAATATCCCATATTGAATTACATTTTTTCGTTAGACAATTCCGCTTGCCTTGCATACGTGCCGCATGGCTCACGGGGTTTCAAAAGGGGCATCGCCCCTTTGCTCGATAGGGTGTTTTTAGCGGTGCTTGCACTGCGTTAAGAAAACGCCCTATTGAGCTATGGCTTTTCTTTACTTAAAAGCCTGTGGGTGCGTGCGGCGGTTACATCCTAAAACCTTTGCCTTTCTTCTTGGTTGGTTGCTGCACCTGCCTTTCGGTCTGTTTTGTCGGTTGTGGGAACTCTAACGACTGCGACAATTTCTTACCCGTAAGATAGTCGTTCAAATCTTTATAGTTACTGTAGATACGAGAAGAATCTCGGACACGCCAGCCGTATTCCCGATGCAATTCCTGCACGGCTTTCATTCCTGCCGCATCGTTATCGAAAAAGCAATGTATATGTTCATAATTCCCTAACGGGTACAACGCTTTAGAGAGATTGGAAACGGAGTTCAAAATGATGTAGTCTTGCTTGTCAAGGTCGGGATAGGTAAGACAGGATTTCTGCCGTAGGGTCAGAAAAGAAAGATAATCCATAAATCCCTCGAACATGTAGCAGGTTTCTCTCGGCTCTCCCTTCTGTCGTATATAAGTGATGTCTTTGGGTGCGATACAACCTTTAAAATACTTGTTGCGTACCTCGTACCCACCCGAAGCATTCGGAAAACCAACAGCAAAGAACTGTTTGCCATTATTCACAAAACGGACTTCCTTACATTCTCTTTTTGCCAGTTCCGTATTTATCCCCCTCTCCTGCAAGTAAGAATACAAGGCAGGAGAAGAAAGCGGCACAACTTCCAACTGCTGAAAACTCGGCTGTGTAGAAGATTGCTGCCGAAAAGAGAAAGAAACAGGACGGACGTGTAATGCCTGCTGCGCAATCTTATCTAAAAGGTACGGCACACTGTCGGATGCGTAGAGTTCTTGCGCCAATGCAATGATGTTGCCACCTTTGCCTAATCCGAAATCATACCACAAATTGCGGTCAGGATTCACTTTGAAAGAGGGTTCTTTCTCTTCCCTGAATGGTGATTTATACCAAAGACTGCTGCCTTGTTGTTTCACGGGATTATATCCCAAACTGTGCAAATAGTCTGCCAACTTTATATTTTTGGATTCTTCGATTGTCATAATCTAAATGTATTGATGATTGAATAATTGAAACAAATTCCGTTTAGTCCGCTATATATACGCCTGAACTGTACTAAACTTACTTTGTACTTACAGTATCAAAAGAAGTTCATTCCTCTTATATATACACACGGACTAAACCAAACCTATTGTTAGTAGTGGAAATCAGGGTTATACTTATAACCTTTACCCTCTTTTACAAGCATTCGCTTGTTTACAAGAAACTTATTCAGCTTCACAAGCACATTGCGCCCACGTTCAAAACCGATACTTGCGTAACCCTCCTTTAAGGCAGCTATCACTTTAGGATAACCTTGTATCACTTGTTTACCAAAGCCGTTAGTCAATGCTTCACGGTGTTGTAGCTCGGTCAACTCTGTAAGCGGAAAACTACGGTCTTGCTTGGGCTGTTCAAAAATGTAATCTTCCGCTATTTCAGGAAGCGCACTATCATTAATACGAAATGCAAACGGCTCGAAATCTTTATCACGGATATGCATCGCTTTTACTTCACTGATATTTACGTCTTGAGTGCTTTTAGTAACCTGCAAGACCGTTTCAGCCTTATTGTTAAGCTCCGTACCAATATGCCCTCGCGTATTGTCATCCCCTTTGTTCAGATGCAAGACAGTGTGAATATGTAGATTGTATTCACTCGACCACTTCATCAAGAGATTTATCAGTTCGGATGATTCGCTCGGACTATTGATGTCATACATCAAGTCACGTATGCCATCTATGATAACAAGTCCTATATCTTCCATATTGGCAAGCATATAGTCGATTATCTGCTTACGCTTATCCGGTGTACATTCCCGCAAGACGACAAAAATAAAATCATCCCTGTCTTTATCGGTGGGAAGACCTGCCAAACGCATAATACGTTCCATTACCTTGTGACAGTGGTATTTACTCTGTTCGGTATCTACATAAAGAATTTTACGTTTATTTTCCGGTAGGAAAGCCGAATATTGCAGAACTTCGTCATTCTTCAACGCTGCCGCCACAATGGCGGAAACGTTGAATGTCTTTTTACTCTTTGCCTTACCTGTAGATGCACTGAAATTTCCCAATGTGCCGATAGTAGAGCCATTTACCCAAAGTATTTCGGGCGGTACATCGTAAGTGTCGGTTATCTTTAGATGAATGGTTTTCCAAAGGACAGCAAAATCTTCCCTCGTCATCTTTTGCGTTTCCGTTCCTTTCTTGTTTTCCATAGACTTACTTTTTTAAGGGACGGTTAAGAACATACTTCTGCGCTTCCTGTTCTATCTGCGCTTGTGTCTTTACAGGATTTTGACGTAGCCACGCTTCCAACTCTGCTTTCTCAAAATAAAGCATCTTGCCCTGCGGTTTGTAGTGCGGTATCAGGTTACCCGAAGTCAGTTTATACAGGTAACTTTTGGAAAGGTTTAAAAACTTGCTTGCTTCCTCGAAACTAAGCACGTTTTTTGAAAGGAACACTAAATTTTCGAGTTCTTCAACTCGCATCTCAATACTCTTACTCATACTATATAAGTATTTGCGTGAAACAATATGGAGTGCATGCCCTCCGTTTACTTGTAATCGATTACGGGGGCAAAAGTATTGAGTAATAGCTTGATAGCGGATTAAGTTATGTTTGAGGTCTTAACCTGTTCTTAAAGTTTTTTCAGTTGTTTGATATACTTGTCTATGATTGCATATCCTTTCACATGGTCTATGTCTTTCACATAATTCGTAGCTGTGGCTAAATCACCTTGATTGAGGTATTTATCCCTACTTTTGTCTTTGGAAAGAAAGAGTTTATGGTTGGCAATAACCGATTGCCAATTGGGGGTAATCAGGTTGCGATAGCTCAACTCTGAAAAAAGAAAAGCGAGATACCTGTTATTATTAGACCTGAATATGACTTTGGGCTTGCAAGAGAGTATCGCTTTCAGGTCGTCAGAAGTTACGGGGGCATTGAACATCTTAACCTCATTCATACATTCCGCAATCAATTCTATCTGACCGTCATTAAGAATTGATTCAAACTGATTTTCCGTTTCAGCGACGGGAGGTACGGCTATTACTGGAGAAACGATAGTTGGCTCCGGATTCAGTTCTACCTGTTCCTGTTGCGGCTGTGTTTCTACCTGCGCTCTATCCTCTTTCTTTTTTCGCAAGTATGCCGAATATCTTTCCAACACAACAGCTTTTACTGTCATGGAGAAATAAGGTAGTTCTTCATCGTAAACTGTATTATCCTGCGCATATTGGGAATAATTGAACGAAAGAGGAGAGAATGAAAGATATTTTCTTTTTTCATCAGGCTTCAAGGCTTCATAAAAACCGCTTTCCCAAAAGAAATCGGGTACAGAGTAGAAATTTTGGATGTCATTCAGTGCTGAATAACGGATATATAGTTGCGCTAATTCATTAACAGCATGTATATATTCCTGACGTTCCAGTTCATCAGCCTGTTCTCCATTCAAGTATCGAACCTTGACGATGATACTGTCTATCAAAATTTGGCAGGCATAGTTTATGCAACGGTTGAATATGCCTTGTATATAATCGAATTTTACTTTCAGTTCTTCTTCTGTCATAATATGCTCTGTTTCAGTTAGTAGCGGCAAAGATATATTTTTCCAGTAAAACATAGGCAAAAAAAGAAAGAAAGTGCGGCTATCAGCGTTCCGTACTTTCTTTCTTTTTAAATTAATCCGTTAAGTTTGGTATCAAACTTATCGCTTCTTCTTTCTTTTTATCTACAATCTTGGCATAAATTTGAGTTGTAGCAATGTTCTTATGCCCCAATAACTTGCTAACTGTGTATAAATCTGCACCTAATGTTAACATCATGGTAGCGTGGGTATGTCTTGCAACATGAAATGAGATATGCTTAGTTACTCCTGCTGCTTTCGCCCATTTTTGAAGTATATTATTTATAGTACCCTCATGTGTCAAAGGGAAAATAAAATCATCATCTTTCGCTTCCCCCCGCTGTGGCAGCCACTTTAAGGCTTCATCAGATATAGGCAAGTAAAGCGGCTCTTTGGTTTTCTGCATCTTTATTTCAATTCTAATCCTTTCACCGCTTTTCTGTAAATCACTCCATTTCAACTTTCTTATGTCGCTTACCCGTAATCCACACAAACAACTGAAAAGAAAGGCTTGCTTCATTATCTCATACTTACATTCAGTAGCTATAAGCAGTTTCAGTTCTTCTATCGTCAGATACTCCCTACGGCTCGCTTCCGCTTTTACCTTATCGGCAAAGTTAAATTCCTTAGTAGGATTAATGGTTATAATTCCTTCTTTAAATGCTTTATTCAGAGCGGTGCGCAATACTCCGTAATAAGCGACTACCGAATTATTACTTAACACTCCTCCTGCTTTTGCCAATCCGTATTTGCTTGCTTTCTTGGCTTGTTTTAAGAAATCCACAAAGTTACTAAGGAAATCTTTGTCTATATCACGGAAAGCGATATAGTCCCCTCTGAATAGTTTCAATTCACGGATAGTGTTACCAATAGTCTTTTCATAATTCAAGCTACCACGCTCTTTAGATTGGTTTCTCATGTTCACCAAATAGTCAATTACATTCGCTTTTGACTTATTAGTGTTCTGAAATCCATGCGCATCATTCTGTAGCTCTACTATCCGCTTGCTTTGAATCGCTTTGGCAAGAGCCAGCGTAGTTTCATTCTTTGCCTTATCTTCCCTTGTCTTTTCAGGAATAAGATAGAGTTTCAAAAACTCATACTGACGCTTACCGCCAACATAGTTTTCTTTCCGAATAACATCACCTGTGTAATAGTCCAAATATATAGACTGGTTACCATTGGCAAGTTGCTTAAACCGGATTCTTACAGGCTCCTTCAATTTAGCCTCTTGTTTCTTCTTCGCCATACTTATGTTTTTATTTTGTTACCGATGGCAAATATAGATATTTTTTTTGTTACTCAATGCTATTCAAGTAACAAACTGGTAACAAAATAAACGCATTTATTGGAATAAGCAGGAAAATAGGAAAAACAAAGGAAAAGTTGGGTACAAATAGCAAACACCTAAATATCAATAGATTATATTCATTATTTTATCTCATTCTTTCTCTTTTTCCACAACTGCCAGCTATTAATAATATTCTGCCACAGAACATAAGATCCCGGCCCTACAGAAGATAAAGGATTTAAATAAGTATAAGCCATCCAAATGGCAAGAACGGTATTCTTCTGCCCCAAAGCCTGTCCTCCACTGATCCGATCATTATAATGCCCACCAATCCTTTTACCCAAAAAAAATTGCAGACAACAAGTAATCAATCCTGCAAGAGCTATCAGAATTTCAACAGAAACCGGCGCATCACTATTTACCAATGAACGGACTGTCTGTCCGGATACGATGGCAAGCGCCACACCCCATAGATAAAAAGCAAGATCATGGAAACCTAACAAGAAATGATGTACACGCGGCATAAATAGCCGTAGGAACCATGCCAGAAGAAAAGGGAAAAGCAATAAAGGAAAGACTTTACTAAGAATCTTCAAAAAGGCTGCAAAGAAAGTCATATCAGCATGAGGTTCCACCAATGGAAAGACTAATGGGACTGCCACTGCTGCCAACAAATTAGATAATAAAGTATAGGTAGTCAATGTAGACGCACTGCCTCCCAATTTTCCGGTAATAACAGCCGCCGCTGTAGCCGTTGGACAAATAAGACAAACCATAGCTCCTTCAAACACTTCCCTGTAAACTTCCGGCATCGGACAACATACCAGCAAAGCAGCAAGTGCCAGGCAAGACAACGTCTGAATTAACAGCAACCAGCCATGCCATGCTTTTGGTTTCAATTCATTCAGATTCTCCACCTTACAAAAGGTCAGTAATAGCTGGGCAAATATCAGCAGAGGGGTTATGTACGCAATCAAATCACTGATATATGGTTTGGTAGGCGCCAAGAAAGGGACATTCGCAAGGATGAAGTACCCCAAAGTACCTGAAAGCATTGCCATTGGCAACGTCCAGTTCTTAAGAAAACGAACTAACATACCTTTTTCTATTTAATTTGCGGGTGCAAAGTTAGTCCCTTTTAAAGAAATCTATCACAAATCCGGGAGAAAAGTGACAAAACTTCACACAAAGCATCAGTTTTCTATAAATTTCCACTACATTTGCAACGGCTTTTAGTATGGAACTCTATAAACGATACATATTATATATAAGTATTTGCTTCGGGCTGTTCATCTCTCCTTTTTGTACCACCAGCATCGAAGCGAAAGATTTCGTTGTCGTTATTGACGCCGGACACGGTGGGCATGATCCTGGCGCTTTAGGCAAATTCTCCAAAGAAAAGACCATCAATCTAAATGTTGCCCTCAAATTGGGAAAACAAATAAAGAGGAACTGTCCGGACGTAAAAGTGGTATATACTCGCGAACGGGATGTATTTATCCCTCTTGGCCGACGTGCGGATATTGCCAATAACGCTAAAGCCGACCTGTTCATTTCCATTCATACCAATTCTGTGGCAGGTAGTAAAACAGCCAAAGGCGCCTCTACATGGACACTCGGTTTAGCTAAGTCGGACGCTAATTTGGAAGTAGCCAAGCGGGAGAACTCCGTGATTTTATACGAAAGTGATTACAAAACACGTTATGCAGGATTTAATCCGAATTCTGCAGAATCGTACATCATCTTTGAATTCATGCAAGACAAATACATGTCTCAAAGTGTGCATCTGGCTTCACTGGTACAAAAGGAGTTCCGCCATACCTGTAAACGTGCAGACCGTGGTGTGCACCAGGCCGGTTTCCTGGTACTCAAAGCCAGTGCCATGCCCAGTATCCTGGTAGAACTCGGTTTTATATCCAACCCGGAAGAGGAACGTTATCTAAACTCGGAAACCGGAAGTACTACATTGGCAAACGGAATCTTCCGCGCTTTCCTGTCCTATAAACGTGAACACGAAATACGTATGACAGGAAGTAGCCGTACCATATTACCGGAAGAAACAGATGCCGGCAATGTAGAGGAATCAGATACTACCAACGAAAAGACTGAGGAATCTCCCGAAATCCCCCAAAAACCAGCGGCAGCCTCTCCCAATACTACCAGAACAAAACAAAATGCAGGAAAAGTTACCGAATCGCAAACCGATTCCGGCAGTCCAGTGTTTAAAATACAAATACTCACCTCTTCACGTCCTATCGCAGCCAATGATAAAAGACTGAAAGGTTTGAAAGGTGTGGAACATTTCCAGGAAGGTGGACTTTATAAATATACATACGGTTCATCAACAGACTATAACAAGGTAGTACGTACCAAACGTGAAATAACGCCAAAGTTTAAGGACGCTTTTATCATCGCTTTTAAGAATGGTAAGAAGATAAACGTTCAAACGGCTATCGAGGAGTTCAAAAAGAAAAAGAAATAAATAATAAGACTATAACATCATGATGAAGTATCTTACGAAAGAGGTTAGAATAGGAATAGCGGGTATTGTTGCCCTCTGCATATTAGTATACGGTATTAATTACCTGAAAGGTATCCACCTGTTTAAGCCTACCAACTATTTCTACGTCAAGTTCCATAACATAAATGGATTAACCAAATCAAGTCCGGTCTTTGCCGATGGCTTCCGTGTAGGTATTGTACGCGATCTTTATTATGACTACACACAATCCGGAAAAGTCATAGCAGAAATCGATGTAGATCCGGAATTGCGCATTCCGAAAGGTAGTACTGCTGAACTGACCTCTGAACTTATGGGAGGTGTCAAAATGAATCTATTGCTGGCAAATAACCCGCGCGAAAAGTACCAGACAGGCGATACCTTACAAGGTAGTGTCAACAATGGCGTCATGGACCAAGTAGCCGCAGTTATGCCACAAGTAGAGAAAATGCTTCCCAAGCTGGACTCAATTCTTGCCTCACTAAATACGATACTTGGAGATCCGGCAATCCCGGGTACGCTTCATAGCGTACAAAACACGATGGCGAACATGGAAGTGACCAGCCAACAATTACAGGCTATCATGAGTAAAGATATTCCCCAACTCACGCAAAAGCTGAATACTATCGGGGATAACTTCATCACAGTCAGTAATAACTTGAAAGAAATAGATTATGCCGCTGCGTTTGCCAGCATAGACTCTACATTAGCTAATGTAAAAATGATTACAGACCAGTTAGGCAGGAAAGACAATACGATTGGTTTATTATTAAATGATCCGTCGCTCTACAACAATCTGAATGCCACAACAGCCAATGCAGCCAGCCTTCTTGAAGACCTGAAATCGCACCCCAAAAGGTACGTTCATTTCTCCTTGTTCGGCAAAAAAGATAAGTAGGGAAAAACTTATTAAATAGAATAAGTCTAAATAACAGGAGCAAACAGGTTTGAAAGAAAAAGCCGCGGTAAGTCCATGTAGGAACTAAAGTATTCCCTTCTGCACAATCCATCAGAAAGTTTAAAATCCTGTTATTTAAGTGCATATTATATTATAATACAGATACTTATAAAAATGCAATAGCCCTCAAAAGGGGCTATTTACATGTAAATAGATAAGTGATTGAAAGTAAAGAGCTTATTACTTTTAACAGAAAAACAAGAAAAAACACATTTGTTTTTCTCAAATAAGATTGCGAATTTTGCAAGCGTAGAAGTTTTGCTTAATTAATAAATGTATTCAGAGCCGTTATGAGTGAATTAAATCATGTCGGGCTATGGAACCGCTGTCTTGAAATCATCAGAGACAATGTTCCGGAGCAGACATACAAAA
>USSR01000163.1 GCA_900557355.1 uncultured Bacteroides sp. | reverse complement strand
ATGCCATACGTCATTACAATGATGAACGGTTCAATCTTGCCTTCGGCAATCAGGTTGTCCATAATCAGATTCGCATGCCCCTGGTTGGACCATGCCGTTTCATCTTCTCCCCATCCGTGCTGTAAATAAAGAACCGGATACTTCTTCTTATCCTTGCCATAAGTGGGCGGTGTATAAACAAATGCACGACGGTGAGTGTCCGTACTCTTGGAATAGAAATAAACCTGCTGAACATTGCCGTGAGGCACTTGTTTCATGGCATAGAAATCTTCGTCATGAGCCGGAATCTCAATGCCGCTTTCCCATCGGCAAGAACCGTAATAATTCTTGGCGCCCGGGTCATTAAACACGCCACCGTCGATAGTGAGGTGGTAATAATGGAATCCCTCGTCCATAGGGCCATCTGTAGTACCCACCCATACACCTTCTTTATCCTTACGGAGAACTGTGCCGCCACGACCACCCAGTCCAAGGCTGACAATGACTGATTTGGCATCAGGAGCAACTACACGGAAGCGGGCATATCCCTGCGAATTAACCATAGGATACTGCCGTCCGGGCTGATTAAGCACAGAAGGACGGAAATCTTCTTTCACCACAGCATTATCGTGTGCCGGATCAAAATCCTTAATGATGCTATAGACACGTTTCGGCTTATAATTCTCATCGTAAGGCAACGGATAATTGCGTGCGCCGAGCCATGAGTCGCGGTCGGAAAGATTCCAGAAAGTAACATTGTCTACCACATCCTTATGCTTGCGAAGCACTTTAAACAGGCGAGCATACTGATCTTCCTGAAGCGTTTTCACCACCTGACTGATATTGCCGCCGTCACGGCTGAAGTTGAGCTGTCCTCCCATCTCCTGATTGGCACGAATATCCAACTCGGTAATATGAATATGTTTCACTATCGTAGAGTATTTTGTCAAGGCAGCATCTACATCTTCCATACTCGGACCGTAGACATTGTAATGTCCCTGCATGCCGATACCATCAATGGGCACACCTTCTTCCTTCATGGATTTCACCATATTATAGATGCGGTCGCGCTTTCCGGGATCGGCAGCATTATAGTCATTATAGAAAAGGAGTACATTAGGGTCGGCCTCACGGGCATAAATAAAGGCTTTCTTAATGAACTCGTCACCGGCAATCTGATAAAGGGGGGAATTGCGATATGGACTTGGTTGCTCTCCCATGCCTCGCCGGCCACCCTGCCAGCCACCATCGGAGATAGCTTCGTTCACCACGTCCCACGCATATATCACGTCTTTATAACGTTCCACGATGGCTGTGATATGATGCTTCATATTCTGGAATAATTTCTCTTTCGACACAAAATCGCCTTTTTCATCCTTATACATCCATTCTCCTATCTGGGCATGCCACATCAAGCAATGCCCGCGAAGTTTGATACCGTTGCTACGGCAAAAGTTGGCGATCTTGTCGGCATTCTCCCAGTTGAACTGTCCGTAGGCAGGCTCGGTGGGTTGCGGCTTCATGTCGTTTTCCGCCGTAATACTGTTAAAGTCTTTTTTGATGATGGCAATCTGTTCGGGATTTGCTATGTTACGCATATTAACAGCCACGCCAATAGAGAAGTAATCTTTATAAGCATCCTTCAGTCCTGTTTCGCCGCTTTGTGCGAACCCGTTATTTGCACTCATAGCAAATGCCAACGCGCAAAGGGAAAATTTGAATAAATGTTTCATCTGATAATTATTTAAAAGGTTTTTCATTGTATATCCGTATACTATGATATCATATATACATTATTTAATGTTTGCTATTGGAAACGGTTGCAAAAGAATACTTTTTTTAGAGAGAATCCCCATATCTGTGTTACAAGTTTTTTCGCTTATGTTACCTCCTCTAATAAAAAGTGAAGGAAAACGTCTTTTTATGGTTGACACCACCACTAAAATGAAAAAGAAAAAAGAGAATTGTAACTAAAACGAAATACACATGACATAAAAACATAACACGTATGTCTGAACTTTGCCGCCATAAATTAATCGACTACAACTAAGAATTATGAAGAAAAGCGCATTGATGTTGCTCATCATTTTGTTGCCACTGGCTGTGAAAGCTCAAACTCCATACCGCAACGAAGACGGAAAGAAGATTGATAAAGAAGAGCTGGAAACAAAAGATTATCTTCCGGAAATACATGGTACTATCCGCACCAAGTTCGAGTATCAGACAGAAATGGCTGCCAGCCGCTTCGAAGTGCGCAATGCGCGTATTAGTATTACCGGCAATGTATTACCAATAGTGGCTTATAAAGCAGAGATCGACCTTTCCGATGAAGGACAAATCAAGATGCTGGATGCCTACGCCCGCCTCTTCCCGGTAAAAGACCTGACAGTAACCGCAGGACAAATGCGCGTGCCGTTCACCATTGACGCCCACCGTTCTCCGCACCAGCAATATTTTGCCAACCGTTCATTCATTGCGAAACAAGTCGGTAACGTACGTGACGTTGGCGTTACATTGGGATATAAACTCGGAACTGAAATACCTGTTACATTAGAGGGCGGGCTTTATAATGGTTCGGGACTGACCAACCAGAAGGAGTGGCACAAAGAAGTGAATTACTCCGCCAAAGCGCAATTCCTGTTTGCCCAAAAACTTAATCTGGCTTTAAGCATACAGAGCATTCAGCCGCAGGATGTACGGATTAACTCTTATGACATCGGTGCTTTCTACGAATCCGGCCGTTTCCATATTGAAGGGGAATACCTGTACAAGACGTATGCTGACAATGCTTACGACAATGTGCATGCCGTGAACAGCTTCATCAACTACGATTTACCTCTACGAAAGGTTTTCAACAAAATGTCTTTCCTGGTACGCTATGATATGATGACCAGCCAGAGCGACGGCAAAGCTATCGATGAGGAAACAGGCGCTTTAGTCACTACTGACTATAAACGGCACCGCGTGACGGGTGGTGTCACTTTCAGCCTCAGCAAAGCATTCCGTACAGACCTCCGGCTGAACTTTGAAAAATACTTTTATGCCAAAAACAGCATTGCCAAAGAATCAGAGCAGGATAAGATTGTATTAGAACTGATGGTTCGGTTCTAATGCACGCAAATCTCTCAGACAATCAGCTCCGCTTAGGCCGATACAGGATACCGAATATATTAATCAAATACCCTGTCAAGCACACGATGGGAGCTACCTTTATACGCAATCCGCTGAATATATCAGGGTTGTAGGCGGCGGGGGTACTCCCCTCGCCGCTCATGAACAGATATCCCACTATTATCATTACCGAGCCAATTAGCAGAATTACATAATTTCTCCTGTCAAACACCGTTTCTGTCTCCTTCTGCTTCATTATTTTTGTTCCCATGTTCTTCTTTAGTTTTAGTTCTTATAACCCATGTTTGGAGCAAATAGTGCATATTTATCTTCAAACCGTCTGTTGCTCTCTTTATATCTCTCTTCATCTACCTTCTTCAGAAGTTCATTACATTGGTTCCATTGCCAGAATTTATAGATACAATCATTGCGGACCATTTCCATACGGTTCCCCTTTAATGAAAAAGCCCAGTTGATATAATCTTCCGCTTCGGCTATCAAATGCTCTGTCAGGGTTATCGCTTTCATCTTTTCGCCCAATGCGGCATAGGCTGTTGCTATGCTATAAGAACCGCTTTCATACGTTTCGGGAACATTATATCCCGGAACAGCCTGTTCCGCATAAGCAAGTACTTTCTTTGCACGCGCAGGGTCTCCTTGTATTATCAGTTCTTTGGCCAGTTGCGCGAAAAGCCTGCGATGATACCAACACGTACGCAGGGTTGTTTCATCCAGATAGAGCCCCGGAGTATTCAGCCCGCCATATTTATATCTGTTCATTACATTGTCATAAAGCCTTTCCACATCTACTGCATAAGGCCTGTTTTCGTCGGCATCTCCCCACTTCTTATAGTCAAAAGGCGTAAAGCGGAATGCTAATCCTTCCTGCACAAAGTAATTGTCAAACTTCAGTTTACTGACACTCCCTACGGAGATTGCAAGGTAAAGCGGACGCTCCCAATTACAGTTCGCCAGTATCTCCAGCATCAGTAAATCTACTTTGTTCAGCATACGTATATCTTTTAAAGGAATATAAAGTTTGTCCGGTATCGCATCTTTCAGTTCTTCCCCCTTCAACTGCCGGATTGCTTCAGGAAGCATGATTCCCGAACGAAGCAGCGCGTCCTTATCAATATGGATATTTATCGTATCCGTAGGAATTACATTAAATTCCTGTCTCTCTGAGAATATCCAATATTTCAAGATATTTTTTACTTCAAACGGGTCTTCTCCAAAGCTGTCACGTGCTTCCTCCGGATTTCTCCGGTACAATTCCTCTATTTGCTTTTTCAGTTCCGGGCGTACGGCCACATATTCGTTTTTACCTTCCTGATATTGATTCTTATTCCAACTTATAGGTAGTCCGGGAGCATCATACAACGGACATTGCTGTTGATAAATATACCAATCGGTCTGTGCGTAGCTTAGGTTGCAGACACGTGCATCCTTGCGTACTTCCTCCGTATCCTGATTATACCACAATGGGAAAGTATCATTATCCCCGTTACAAAAGATAATCGGATTTCCCGTATCGGGAAGAGTCATCAGATAGTTAGCCCCAAAGTCGCGACAAGTGAAACGGGCACTCCGGTCATGGTCATCCCACGTCTGAGTGGCCATTTGCACCGGAATCAATAAACAGATTGTCATTAATACACCGACTTGTACCGTAGAAGTCGTTTTCCGGCGAAGCGCATCACACAATCCGGCAGCACCTATCCCTGTCCAGATAGCAAAAGCATAGAACGAACCGGCGTATGCATAGTCCCGTTCGCGCGGCTGACCGGGTGTTTGATTCAGATAAAGCACAATAGCCAATCCTGTCATAAAGAAGAGGAAAAACAGTACACTAAACTGCTGTTTGCCTTTCTTGCTGCGGTTCCATTGCCAATAGATGCCGAACAGTCCTAATAATAGCGGCAATCCGTAAAACACATTGTGCCCTTTGTTCTGGCGCAGGGATTCCGGCAACAAACTCTGGTCTCCCAATCTTAAATTATCCAACCAGGAAATTCCTGTTATCCAGTTCCCATGTTCCGGTTCGCCACTTCCCTGCACATCATTCTGCCGTCCAACAAAGTTCCACAAGAAATAGCGCCAATACATATAGTTGAGCTGATAGGTAATGAAATAAGTCAGGTTTTCTTTTTGTGTGGGAGCGGCCTCGTTTCCTCCTGTCCAATTTTTGTAAGAAGAAGCCATGCGCTCACTCCACATCCGGGGAAACAGCATATTCTGAGTATAGCACACATCTTCTTTATGCCGGATTATTTTATATTTGCCTTCTTCTTTATCCGGGCGATATACAGCACTCCCCTTTGTGGTTTTTACTCTGTAATAGTCACCCTCGGGCACATATTCCGGTTCGGAAGCGTAGGTTTTTCCATAAAGCAGGGGAGCACTTTCATACTGCTCTCGGTTCAGATAACTTTTGAGCGTAAAAATATTGTCCGGCGCATTCTCATTAAGCGGAGTATTGGCGTTGGCACGAATCAGTATCACCGCATAGGTGGTATAGCCTACGGTGAGCATAAGCAAGCACCATAAAGAAGTATGCAACATACGTTTTCGGAAACGATAAATGGCTCCGGCCAGTACGAAAAATGTTAAAGCTAAAAAGCTTATCAGCCCTGTGTGGAAAGGAAGCCCGAATACATTGACAAAAAGCAATTCGAACCAGCCTCCCATGTCAGCCATGCCCGGAATATAAACAAAAAGAATAAATATAATGAGAAGACCGGATATAGCAATTGCCGCAGCTACTCCTTTAAACGATATCGTCCGATATTTCTGATAATAGAAAACCAACACAATAGCCGGGATACAGAGCAAATTAAGCAAATGCACTCCGATTGACAGTCCTATGATATAAGCTATCAGAATAAGCCAACGGTCGCCATATACCGAATCCGACTCATCTTGCCAGCGAAGAATCATCCAAAACACCAGTGCCGTAAGAAAAGAAGAGAAGGCATAGACTTCACCTTCTACCGCACTGAACCAGAATGTGTCACTGAATGTATATGCCAAGGCTCCAACAAACCCTGCCCCCAGAATGATGATAACATCCGCCGTTGATAAACTCTGCCCATCATTTATTATCAGGAACCTTACTAACCGGGTGATACTCCAAAAAAGAAATAAGATACAACCGGCACTCAGCAACGCATTCAGAAAATTAACCATCCAGGACACTTGTGACGGGTCGGAAGCAAACTGAGTAAACAAGTTTCCAACAAGCATATAGAAAGGTGCACCCGGCGGATGCCCCACTTGTAACTTTTCAGCACACGAAATAAATTCGGGACAGTCCCAAAAACTGACAGTAGGTTCAATTGTCATTCCATATACAAAAGCTGCTATCACAAAGACAATCCACCCACTAAAATCATTCCACTTTTTAAATAATAAGTTGCTCATTGTTCTGTAACTTTTTTGTTTGCAAAGTTATAGAACAGCCCCGTAAAAGAGAAGAAATTTACCGGACGAGCACGGACATCCCGGCAGCATAGTCAACTGATAACCAGCAATATTACATTACCAATTACAGACAAATTCAGACTTACAATGATTTTACAATATCTTCCAACGATTCTTTAGAGTTTGCCAACATCAGTTTCTCCGTTTTTATCCTGGAGATTCTCCGGGTCAGAGTCTCAACAGTCAGTTTCATTAAATCAGCAAAACAAGCGGGCTGAACGCCTTCGCGTAAAAAGGCACATACCCTTAAATCCTCTTCCGTAAGTTTCGGACTTATCCCTCTCAATTTGGATACAAGTCCGTAAACACTCTCCTGAAGCCGCAAAAGTTCGGTCCAGTCTTTCTCAGAGAAAAAAGATACTTTAGAAGATAAAGCCGTTCGCTCCTTCAACTGACGGACTTTTGAGACAACCGGAGAGCTCTCATAAATATATTGTTGGAGGGATTGATATTTTTCTTCAAGATAATTACATTGCATCACCAGTTTGTCAGCTTCGACCTCTTTCATCTGCATTTCTTCCTTAAAGGTATCCAGTTGCGAATGTACTGTCAGATGTTTCTTCCAAAGTAACCCAAGCAAGAGAGACATAACACCCAATAAACCTAAAGCAGAAGATAAAATGACAGTAGAGTTATCTTTGCTGTCAATCAACATCAACTGGCTGGCGTATGCTTTTCTTTCCATCTCCAGTGCTTCGTCAAAGTTTTCATATTTCTGATAATACAGGCTGCATCTCTTGCAAATCTTAGTCATTTGCTCATATTCTTCTGCTTGTGCTGCTAATTTTATTGCTTCCTTGAAATGAACTTCAGCGTCTTTCTCCTGATTCAAATCACTCTCTACGCATGCCAGATAATAATAGGCTCTCGACTTTTGAAGTTCATTTCCATATTGCTCATAATAAGATACCGCCTGACGAATCTGATTATCAGAAGAATGAGGTATATTCTTATCTTCATTGAACTGAGTACAAAGCAAATTATATTCTGCAAGTTGCTCCTCATTCATCTGGTTCATTTGAATCGTTTCAAGAATAATGGATGCCGTATCCGGATCTTGCTCTATTAATTGAGCGGCTTTGTCCAATCCTTGTTTCACATTAGTCCCCTCCGGATGACATGCAACCAAAGAAAGGATAAATACATACAATAAAATTCGAAGATTACTCATAGTCTCAATTTTTGATCTCTGCATACAAATATGCGACAAATTTATAAGATTATCGTTAGAATAACGAATATTTCGAATGTACTTCCGATGCATCTGTAGTGTATCCGGAATGCACTTGAGCCATACTTGCTCCGTACTATCTTCAGGTAGAGGTACCTCTGACTGGAGATAGTACGGAGCAAGTATGGCTCTGATACAATCCAGGTACGGTGCAGATACAAAAGAAACCTAAACTTTTCCATACAGAGTTTGATTATTCGCCCGAAAAATCTTATATTTGAATAAATAACTCAATGCTTATGGCAAATCCGATTATTCCGGGAATACCCGAAGCAGAACAAGGGCTGTTGTATCAGAAACTAAACGAATACAACCGGGGAAGAACATCTTACAAAGATGCAGGTGCTTATCTGGTGGTGTTGCCCCATCCCGGCTATCCCCGTTACTCATTATGGGTTTATTCTCCACTACCCGAACGCCAGTCTATTTTTTACATTCAAGACCTTTCTACAAATATCCATGAGAGTCTGCGGGTAGCAAGCAGTCTATGTTATTACTCTCCCCGCTGCATGCTATTGGTGGAGTATAATGCTAAACGTATGCAAAGCAAGGGAGACGATATCATTGCTTTCGGGAAGTATCGCGGACATTTTCTGCACGAGATTTTCCGCATCGACCCGAGTTATGTAAGTTGGATTGCCTATAAATTCACGCCCCGCATTCCTAAACAGGAACGTTTCGCAGAAATAGCCCGGATATACCATTCCGTTCATCTGGATATTCAGAAACGGCAGGCAAGGCAGAAATATTCTACCAGCCGCTTCCTGGGCAAGGAAGGAGATAAAGTAGAGAATCTAACACTGAAAGTACTGCGTGTACGGTTGGAAGACGATCCTTACAAAACAATGGTCAAAGGAACAACTCCGTATTTTTATGTCCGACAAATACTGACGCTGGAAGATTCTATCGGTAATCTGGTTACTTTCCGGATAAGCTCCCGTACGGCAAGCCGTGAATCGGGACAAGTACCCGGTACAGAGCATGCTTTCCAACCCGGTGAGACGGTATTTATCGTCTCAGCGCGTATCTCATGTACCTTTGCTTCGGGAAACAAGCAATATACACGACTGAATTATGTTAAGTTTAAATAATCATAAAAGATAGGCCGGTCTCTTTCCTGTTAAAAACATTCGTCCTTACTTTACCGGCAGAAAAGGGGGTGCTATAAATATAGCTGAGATTATACCCAATGAACCTGATACGGTTAGTACCGTCGAAGGGAATTTTTCTTCTTATCTTCTTACTATTCGTTTATACTACTGCCCCTTTCTGCAAGTATAATTTCTAAATTCAGAGTTTGAATGTTTGACGTACAATTCATTACGCATTTTACGGCATCTATTTCTTATCCGGACTCCGCACGTATAGCTCTCGAAGGAGGTTGCCGCTGGGTACAGCTTCGGATGAAAGATGCTTCCGAAGAAGAACTGAAAAACACAGCCATACGCGTGCAGGACCTCTGCCGCCAATACGGGGCTACCTTCATCATTGATGACCACGTAGACCTGGTGAAACAGATTGGTGCGGACGGTGTCCATTTAGGAAAATTGGATATGCCGATAAAAGAAGCAAGGGAGAGACTTGGTAAAGGTTTCATTATCGGTGGAACCGCCAACACTTTTGAAGACATCAGGCAGCATGTTGCCGATGGCGCGGACTACATTGGTTGCGGCCCCTTCCGTTTCACCACCACCAAACAAAAATTATCACCCATCCTGGGACTGGATGGTTACCGCTCCATCCTGGCGCAGATGAAAGAAGAAGGTCTTTCAATTCCCGTCGTCGGCATTGGTGGAATTACTCGTGAAGATATCCCGGCATTGAAAGCCGTAGGACTAAGCGGGATAGCACTGAGCGGTGGTATTCTGAAAGCCGGGAATCCTGTGCGTGAGATGGAGACAATCATACAACTGACCGAATAGCAATCAATTATTGAACCATGGAAGATAAAACAAAAATCACCTATCCCGATTCCGAGAAAGTCTACATGCAGGGTGAACTTTTCCCTTACCTGAAAGTGGGTATGAGAAAAGTGAATCTGACGCCTACCGTAGTAGTGGAAAACGGGAAGAAAATCATCACGGAAAATGCCCCCGTGTACATCTACGACACAAGTGGAGCATACAGTGACCCGAACCAGAAAGTCGACTTAAAGAAAGGTCTGCCCCGCCTCCGCGAACCGTGGATACAGGAGCGGGAAGTGGAACGACTGACGGCAATCAGTTCCGAATACGGCAAGATGCGCCTGGCAGACAAGAGCCTCGAATCTCTCCGTTTTGAGCATATCACCCTGCCCTACCGTGCGAAAGCAGGCAAGCAGGTTACGCAAATGTACTATGCCAAAAAAGGAATTGTCACCCCGGAAATGGAGTACGTTGCCATTCGCGAAAACATGAACTGCAAGGAATTGGGCATAGAAACTTACATCACACCGGAATTTGTGCGGGATGAGATTGCAGC
Organism: uncultured Bacteroides sp.; assembly: GCA_900557355.1. Taxonomy (GTDB): domain Bacteria; phylum Bacteroidota; class Bacteroidia; order Bacteroidales; family Bacteroidaceae; genus Bacteroides. Next base: position 1,109 of record USSR01000163.1, on the reverse strand, counting down.
AGGACGTGCCGCACTGCCTGCCAACATCAACCATCCTGAGGCCGAGCCCATGATTATCGGTTCTAAATTCCTCGTCAAGATAAATACGAATATAGGAAACTCCGCCACTTCTTCCACTATTGAAGAGGAAGTGGAAAAGGCTGTGTGGAGCTGCAAATGGGGAGGCGATACGCTGATGGACTTGTCTACGGGAGAGAACATTCACGAAACGCGTGAATGGATCATTCGCAACTGTCCTGTTCCGGTGGGTACAGTTCCCATGTATCAGGCCATGGAGAAGGTGCGCGGAAAAGCCGAAGACCTGACCTGGGAATTATTCCGGGATACCCTCATCGAACAGTGCGAACAAGGAGTGGATTACTTCACTATCCACTGCGGCATTCGCCTGAAGAATATACATTTCGCCAACGAACGACTTTGCGGAATGGTGAGCCGGGGCGGAAGCATCATTTCGCAATGGTGCAAAATGCATCAGAAGGAGAGCTTCCTCTATGAGCATTTTGATGATATATGCGATATATGTGCGCAATATGACGTAGCCCTGTCACTGGGTGATGGTTTGCGTCCGGGAGCCATACGGGATGCCAATGACCGGGCACAGTTTGCCGAACTGGATACAATGGGAGAACTTGTGGAACGTGCATGGGCAAAGAATGTACAGGCATTCATCGAAGGTCCGGGACACGTGCCGATGCATAAAATCAAAGAGAACATGGACCGCCAGATAGAGAAGTGCCACGGAGCACCATTCTATACACTCGGTATGTTGGTGACAGACGTTGCACCGGGCTACGACCACATTACAAGTGCCATCGGAGCTGCACAAATCGGTTGGTACGGAACAGCGATGCTTTGTTATGTGACTCCGAAGGAACACCTTGCCCTGCCACAAAAAGAGGATGTGCGTGTAGGTGTAGTCACTTATAAGATTGCCGCACATGCCGCCGACCTAGCCAAAGGACATCCGGGGGCGGAAGTCCGGGACGATGCTTTGAGTAAGGCACGTTATGAATTCCGCTGGAAAGACCAATTCAACCTGAGTCTTGATCCGGAAAGGGCACTCCAATATTATAAAGAAGCCAATCACCTGAATGGAAAGTATTGCACCA
>USSR01000162.1 GCA_900557355.1 uncultured Bacteroides sp. | reverse complement strand
GATCAGGAAAATGTAGCCGGTTACGGAGCAGGGAATATCCTGGCTTTTTATACTTCTGCCAGTGACAAAAACGGGCAGATCCAATGTCTTGCTTTTAGCAAGGATAATGGACGGACATTTACTAAATATGAGAAGAACCCCATCTTGTGCCCTGCTGATGGTTTGAGAGATTTCCGTGACCCAAAAGTGTTCCGGTATGAACCGGAAGATAAATGGGTGATGATTGTCTCCGCCGATAAAGAAATGCGTTTCTATGACTCTAAGAATCTGAAGGACTGGAACTATATGAGTAGTTTTGGAGAAGGATACGGGGTACAGCCTTGTCAATTTGAATGTCCGGACATGGTGGAACTTCCGGTGGATGGAGATCTGAACCGTAAGAAATGGGCATTGATAGTGAACGTCAATCCGGGATGTTATTTCGGAGGAAGTGCTACCCAATACTTTACAGGAAACTTTGATGGAACGAAATTCAGTTGTGACAGTCAGCCGAATGTCACGAAATGGTTGGATTGGGGCAAAGATCACTATGCTACCGTTTGTTTCTCAAACACTGGAGAACGAACGATTGCTGTTCCTTGGATGAGTAACTGGCAATATTGTAATATTGTTCCGACAAAGCAATTCCGTAGTGCTAACGCTTTGCCGCGTGAGTTAAGTCTTTATACACAAGACGGTGAAATTTATCTTTCAGCAGTTCCGGTACCGGAGATAAAGACTCTGCGAAAAGAAAAGAAAGAGATTCCGGCATTTACGGTTGCCAATGATTATCATATTGATTCTTTATTGGCTGATAATGATGGTGCTTATGAACTGGCATTGGAAATTACCGTCGGAGAAGCGGAGATAATGGGATTCAACCTCTTTAATGATAAAGGGGAAAAGGTGGATATCTACTTCAATCTTCCGGAAAAGAGATTGGTTATGGACCGGACGAAAAGTGGTATCGTGGATTTCGGAAAGAAGAGTGTATCTCATGAAATAGAGGTTCACGACCGCAGAAAGACGACTTCCATCAATTATATAGATGATTTCGCATTAGCTACCTGGGCACCGATAAAGAAAGAGAATAAATATACGTTGGATGTCTTTGTTGATAAATGTTCTGTAGAAATATTCCTGAATGGAGGAAAGGTAGCAATGACTAATCTTATCTTTCCATCGGAACCATACAACCGTATGTGTTTTTATAGCAAAGGAGGTTCATTTCAAGTAGATTCATTCAAGGCGTATCGGTTGGGTTTATAATAGAAATAGAAGTTACACAATAGGTGTTTACATAGATTCAGTGAAAGCAACAAGTATTGATTGCTTTTTAAGGATTCATAGGTTAGATTTATAAGTTAGGTTTTGTAGATTAGAATTAGGTGTTTGGTAGCTGTCAGATGTGAAATCCGGCAGCTACTTTTTATTCATCAATTATTCAATTGTATATCCTCCTTGGAATATCTCTTCCGGTTGTAAGTGCTGCATCCAGTCCTTATCTTTATATTCACCAGTATAATGTGCGCGGTCGCAACGTCCGTACCAAGGTTCGATGCAGACGAAAGGAGCATTCTTTGCAGGTGGAGACCAGAGTCCAACTACCGGAGCATTAAAATGTAGACTAAGATAAGCCAGTTTCTCTTTATTATATAAGGTAACTTTACGGACCTGTTCATTCTCCAGTATCAAAGCATCTTTATCAAAAGTATGCGTGTCCAGTGGTAATAATCCGTCCGTCAACTCTAAAGAATATTCAGTAGAAGGATCAGCGCATCCTTTTTCTGAAATGAGAATATATTTCAAACCGTTTTCCTTGTCAAATCTGAAGAACCCTCTTTCAGAATTGCTTGCATCGAATTCTGGCCAATAGAAAGCAGGATGTGCACCAATCTGAAAATACATTTCCTTGTCGCCAGTATTCTTTACTTCCCACATAACCTCAATTTTCTTTCCCTGGATGCGATAGCCTATTTCCAGGCAGAATGGAAAAGGGTATTTATGCAAAGTTTCTTCATTGCTGACAAGGCGGTAACGTACTTCATCCTCTTTTTCAGAAATAAGAGTAAATTCCATGTCACGGGCAAAACCATGTTGAGTAAGCGTATAAGGAATCCCTTCATTCCGATACTCATTTTCCCATACGCTCCCTACAATCGGGAATAGGACAGGAGAGTGTCGCTTCCAAAAAGCAGGATCGGCTTGCCACAGATATTCTTTTCCATTGGCGACGATGCTGCAGAGTTCAGCTCCGTGGGGAGATACTTGAATCGTGAGTTGTTTGTTGGAAATTGTTTTCATATCGTTTATTTGTTGGATTATTTTAGAGTTAATCTTTAAGTTCATCTTGCCATCAACTGCCTGCATTTTCAACTGGTGACAATTTGTCACCGTTTCATTTCCTTCTTCTTTAAGTCTCTGTTTCAGCTTATTCCAATATTTACGTCCATCGGTACTTTCAGTTAAAATGCTAACCACATCTACTATCGAAAAATACCACTTCTCTTGTTCATCATCCCATACCGTACGTACTTTTTTTTCCTCAAAGAGCTTTAATGCTTGTTGTTTAGTCATGAATTCTGTTTTTAGAATCTTTAATTGGTTGTTATCTTAATGAAGAGTCTTCTCTATTTTGGGGCTCATATCACTACACAAAGATACCACTTTCAATCTACATAAGAGAATATGAACCTCATTTTTCTCATAGCAAGAAGAAAACATGTATAAAACCCTATAAAATAGCGTTCTATGCAACAAATGTTATAGCCTTTGAAACATTTTTTTCAGTCGTTTGATATAAATCAACCGTAATTTGCATTATCGATAAAGATAAAATTCGTACTTTTAATTTAATAACATCAAACTAATGCATCGTATTATGAAGAACAAAAAACTTCTTTGCAGCGTTTGTTTCCTGTTTGCTTTCATGTCAGTCCTTTGGGGGCAAAACATAACAGTGAAAGGAAACGTTACTTCTAAAACGGACGGACAGCCGGTCATCGGCGCCTCTGTTGTTGAAGCTACAGCTACTGCTAATGGAACAATTACTGATTTAGATGGTAATTTCACCCTTTCGGTTCCAGCTAACTCTACTTTAAAGATTACGTATATTGGTTATAAACCGGTGACCGTAAAATCGGCTACTATCGTTAATGTATTATTGGAGGAAGACACTCAAATGGTAGATGAAGTGGTCGTAACAGGTTATACCACTCAACGTAAAGCCGACCTGACCGGTGCTGTTTCCGTAGTGAAAGTCGACGAAATCCAGAAGCAAGGGGAGAACAACCCGGTGAAAGCACTTCAAGGCCGCGTACCCGGTATGAATATTACGGCAGATGGAAATCCGAGCGGATCGGCTACCGTACGTATTCGTGGTATCGGTACGCTGAACAACAACGATCCTCTTTATATCATCGACGGAGTTCCTACCAAAGCCGGTATGCACGAATTGAACGGAAACGACATTGAATCCATTCAAGTACTGAAAGATGCTGCTTCGGCATCTATCTATGGTTCGCGTGCTGCAAATGGCGTTATCATCATTACTACCAAACAAGGAAAGAAAGGTCAGATTAAAGTAAACTTTGATGCTTCGGTTTCAGCTTCCATGTATCAAAGTAAGATGGATGTGTTGAATACGGAACAGTACGGACGTGCCATGTGGCAAGCCTATGTAAACGATGGCGAGAACCCGAATGGTAATGCTTTGGGATATAACTATAATTGGGGCTACAATGCCAACGGAAATCCGGTACTATACGGTATGAGTCTTTCCAAATACCTGGACTCGAAGAATACAATGCCTGTGGCAGATACCGACTGGTTTGATGAAATTACCCGTACAGGTGTCATCCAGCAATACAATCTTTCTGTCAGCAACGGTTCGGAGAAAGGTTCTTCCTTCTTCTCTCTGGGATATTACAAAAACCTGGGTGTAATCAAAGATACAGACTTCGACCGTTTTTCCGCCCGTATGAACAGCGATTATAAATTAATTGATGATATATTGACTATCGGTCAGCATTTCACCTTAAACCGTACTTCGGAAGTACAAGCTCCCGGCGGAATTATTGAAACTGCTTTGGACATTCCTTCCGCTATCCCCGTTTATGCTTCGGATGGTTCATGGGGAGGACCGGTAGGCGGATGGCCGGACCGTCGTAATCCTCGCGCGGTACTTGAATACAACAAAGACAACCGATACACTTACTGGCGTATGTTCGGTGATGCTTATGTGAATCTAAGCCTCTTCAAAGGATTCAATGTTCGTTCTACTTTTGGTTTGGACTACGCAAACAAACAAGCCCGTTACTTCACCTATCCTTATCAGGAAGGAACACAGACCAACAACGGCAAGAGTGCAGTGGAAGCCAAACAGGAACACTGGACCAAATGGATGTGGAATGCCATTGCCACTTACCAGTTGGAAATAGGCAAACATCGTGGAGACGTCATGGCTGGTATGGAGCTGAACCGGGAAGACGACAGCCATTTCTCCGGCTACAAAGAAGATTTCTCTATCCTTACTCCCGACTATATGTGGCCCGATGCAGGTAGCGGCACAGCACAGGCTTATGGTGCCGGTGAAGGTTACTCGCTTGTCTCTTTCTTCGGCAAAATGAACTATTCTTATGCAGACAAATATCTGCTTTCATTGACGCTCCGTCGTGACGGTTCTTCCCGCTTCGGTAAAAACCATCGTTATGCCACTTTCCCTTCCGTTTCTTTGGGATGGCGCATCACACAGGAGAGCTTTATGAAGGAACTGACTTGGTTGGACGATCTGAAACTGCGTGCTTCATGGGGACAGACCGGTAATCAGGAAATCTCCAACCTTGCCCGTTACACTATCTACGCTCCTAATTATGGAACAACAGATTCATTTGGCGGTCAAAGCTACGGTACGGCATACGATATTACAGGTTCTAACGGAGGCGGTACTCTGCCTTCCGGATTCAAACGTAACCAGATCGGTAATGACAATATCAAGTGGGAGACAACCACACAGACGAACGTCGGTATCGACTTCAGCCTGTTCAAGCAATCCTTGTACGGTTCATTGGAATACTATTACAAGAAAACAACCGATATCCTGACTGAAATGGCAGGAGTGGGAGTATTGGGAGAAGGTGGCAACCGTTGGATTAATTCGGGCGCAATGAAAAACCAGGGTTTTGAATTCAACTTGGGCTACCGCAACAAGACTGCCTTCGGACTGACTTACGACCTGAACGGAAACATCTCCACTTACCGGAATGAAATTCTTGAACTGCCGGAGACAGTGGCTGCCAATGGAAAGTTTGGTGGTAATGGAGTAAAAAGTGTAGTCGGTCATACATACAACTCACAAGTGGGCTACATTGCCGACGGTATCTTCAAATCACAAGAAGAAGTGGACAATCACGCTACGCAGGAAGGTGCAGCCGTAGGCCGTATCCGCTACCGCGACATCGACCATAACGGTGTGATTGATGAAAAAGACCAGGAATGGATTTACGATCCGACTCCTGCTTTCAGCTACGGATTAAATATCTACCTGGAATATAAGAACTTCGATCTGACTATGTTCTGGCAAGGCGTTCAGGGAGTAGATATCATCAGTGACGTGAAGAAGAAAAGTGACTTCTGGAGTGCATCCAACGTCGGCTTCCTGAACAAAGGAACCCGCCTGCTCAATGCCTGGTCGCCTACTAATCCGAACTCTACTATTCCGGCATTGACTCGCAGCGATACAAACAATGAACAGCGTGTCTCCACTTACTTTGTTGAAAACGGTTCTTTCCTGAAACTGCGTAATATCCAATTAGGCTATACAGTTCCGGCAGTAATCTCCAAGAAGTTGAGAATGGAACGTTTACGTTTCTATTGCAGCGCACAAAATCTGCTGACGATCAAGAGTAAAGACTTTACAGGAGAAGACCCCGAAAACCCGAACTTCTCTTATCCGATCCCTGTGAATATCACCTTCGGACTTAACATCGGATTTTAATTCACTTCATTTATAAAACGAACTATCATGAAAAAGATACTATACATAGCAACCATCGGATTAACCTTGCTGACAAGCAGTTGCAACGATTTTCTGGATCGTCAGGTTCCGCAGGGTATTGTGACCGGCGATCAGATCGCTTCTCCCGAATACGTGGACAACCTCGTGATTTCAGCCTACGCCATTTGGGCAACAGGTGACGACATCAACTCTTCCTTCTCGCTTTGGAATTATGACGTACGTTCCGACGATTGTTATAAAGGCGGTTCCGGTACGGAAGACGGCGGTGTGTTCAACGCACTGGAAATTTCTAAAGGTATCAACACCACCGACTGGAACATCAACGATATATGGAAAAGACTGTATCAATGCATCACCCGTGCCAACACAGCCTTGCAGTCACTCGATCTGATGGATGAAAAGACTTATCCGTTGAAGAACCAGCGCATTGCTGAAATGAGGTTCCTGCGCGGACATGCTCACTTCATGTTGAAGCAACTGTTTAAGAAGATCGTTATAGTAGACGATGAAAACATGGAACCGGATGCTTACAACAAGCTTTCGAATACCACCTATACCAATAACGAACAATGGCAAAAGATAGCAGACGACTTTCTGTTTGCCTACGACAACCTGCTGGAAGTGCAAATAGAAAAAGGACGTCCTACACAGGCTGCGGCTGCTGCTTACCTGGCAAAGACTTACCTATATAAGGCTTACCGTCAGGATGGAGTGAACAACAACCTTACCGGTATTAACGAAGAAGACTTGAAACAGGTAGTGAAATATACCGATCCTCTCATCATGGCTAAAGCTGGTTACGGATTGGAAAATGATTATAGCATGAACTTCCTGCCTCAATACGAAAATGGCGCGGAGTCTGTATGGGCGATTCAATATTCTATCAACGACGGAACATACAACGGTAACCTGAACTGGGGAATGGGACTGACAACTCCGCAGATACTAGGCTGCTGTGACTTCCACAAACCGAGCCAGAATCTGGTGAATGCTTTCAAAACCGATTCGCAGGGAAAACCGTTGTTCAATACCTACGATAATGAGAACTACGAGGTTACGACGGACAATGTAGACCCCCGTTTATTCCACACGGTAGGTATGCCGGGCTTCCCTTATAAATACAACGAAGGCTACCTGATTCAGAAGAATGATGACTGGAGCCGTAGCAAGGGACTTTACGGATATTATGTTTCGCTCAAAGAGAATGTAGACCCGGACTGTGACTGCCTGAAGAAAGGTTCTTATTGGGCAAGTTCCCTGAATCATATCGTCATCCGTTATGCAGATGTATTGCTGATGCGTGCCGAGGCCCTGATACAGTTGAACGACGGACGTATTGCCGACGCCATTTCACTCATCAATGATGTACGCAGCCGTGCAGCCGGAAGTACAATGCTGATCTTCAATTACAAAGAAGAGTACGGAGTAAACTTCAAAGTAACTCCTTATGAACTGAAAGCATATACACAGGACGAAGCCATGAAAATGCTGAAATGGGAACGCCGTATAGAGTTCGGTATGGAAAGCTCACGTTTCTTTGACCTCGTAAGATGGGGAGAAGCCAAAGACGTTATCAATGCTTATTATGTGACCGAAGCAGCCCGTTGTTCTATTTACAAGAATGCAGGTTTTACGGAAAATAAGAACGAATACCTCCCCATTCCATTCGAACAGATCAGTGCCAGTAACGGAAATTATACACAGAATTTCGGTTGGTAATCATCAATCTTAAAACAAAGAATAAAATGAAATCAATCATAAAACAACTCTATACCATCCTGTTGGTGACTGTAGCATGCCTAACAGTTGCGGGATGTAGCGATGACTTCAAATCCAATCTTCGTCTGGACGGAGATGTATGGGTGAACTCTATCAAACTGGATGAATACGCAGGAACGATCGATTACCAGAATAAGACAATCGTAGTAGGAGTACCTTACGACTATGACGTTACCCGGATGGCCGTCAGTGAAATCAATCTTTCCGAAGGTGCTACGACGAGCATCGCTGTCGGTGAAACAATCGACTTTTCTCTTCCCGTATCTTTGACCGTGAAGAATGGCGACGTACAGATGAGCTATACGATTACCGTGAAGAGAGACGAAGCAAAGATACTGACCTTTAAGTTGAATGATACTTATGTAGGAAAAGTAGACCAGCTATCAAAAACAATCTCTGTAGTTGTGACACTGACAGTGGATATCACCCAGTTGAAAGGTACATTCACCGGATCAGATGGAGTCACTGTGACTCCGGCATCCGGCAGCATCCAGGACTTTACCAACCCTGTCACTTATACGGCAACTTACCGTTCGGCAGTGACTCCTTATGTAGTAACAGTTACTCAAGGAAATGTAATTCCGACTGCCTTTATCGGCACAGCTTCTTCTGTGAGCCAACTGACAAGTCCTGAAGAAAAAGCCGCTGCCCAGTGGATGATGGATAATATATCCATGTCCGAATACATCTCATTCAAAGATGTAGTAGACGGAAAAGTAGATTTAGGTAAATATACTGCAATTTGGTGGCATTTCCATGCAGACAATGGCGATAATCCTCCTTTGCCGGATGATGCGAAAGCTGCCGTAGAGAAATTTAAAGTCTACTATCAAAACGGTGGTAACCTATTGCTGACCCGTTACGCAACTTTCTACATTAAAGACCTTAGCATTGCAAAAGACGAGCGTGTACCCAACAACAGTTGGGGAGGAAACGAAGACTCACCCGAAATTACCTCTTCTCCGTGGAGCTTCCCGATTACCGGTAGCGAATCGCATCCGTTGTTCCAGGATTTAAGATGGAAAGATGGCGACAAATCGACAGTATATACTTGTGATGCCGGCTATGCGATAACCAATAGTACAGCGCAATGGCATATCGGAACAGACTGGGGAGGTTATGCCGACTTGAACGAATGGCGTAACCTGACAGGAGGAATTGACCTGGCACGTGGAGGTGACGGTGCGGTAGTCATTGCCGAATTTGAGCCGCGCGCCAACAGCGGACGCACAATTTGTATCGGCTCCGGTTGTTACGACTGGTACGGTAAAGGCGTAGACGCTTCTGCCGACTACTACCACTACAACGTAGAGCAAATGACTCTGAATGCAATCAACTACTTATGTAAATAAAAGAATAAGCAATAATTATGAAAAATATGATCTTACATATAGCAATCACCACGCTGTTGGCCTCAATGAGCGCTTGCAGTGATGAGATGGATCCCGTATTGACTCAAAGAGACTGGGATGGTACAGCCACTTACTTCCAATCGGCCGACGAACATGGCTTCTCGATGTACTATAAACCGCAGGTAGGTTTTATCGGTGACCCGATGCCATTCTATGATCCGGTTGCCAAAGACTTTAAAGTAATGTACCTGCAAGACTACCGTCCGAACCCCGAAGCTACTTACCACCCCATTTTCGGGGTGGCCACCAAAGACGGTGCTACTTATGAATCTCTCGGCGAACTGATTCCCTGTGGAGGTCGTGACGAACAGGATGCTGCCATCGGTACAGGAGGTACCATCTATAATCCGGTTGATAAACTCTACTATACTTTCTACACCGGCAATAAATTCAAACCTTCTTCCGACCAGAATGCACAGGTAGTTATGGTAGCCACCTCTCCCGACTTTAAAACATGGACCAAGAACCGCATTTTCTATCTGAAAGGAGATACGTACGGCTATGACAAGAATGACTTCCGCGATCCGTTCCTGTTCCAGACCGAAGACGGTGTCTATCACATGCTGATTGCCACCCGTAAAAACGGAAAAGGACACATTGCCGAATTCACCTCTACTGACCTGAAAGAGTGGGCGTCTGCCGGCACATTTATGACCATGATGTGGGACCGTTTCTATGAATGTCCGGACGTATTCAAGATGGGAGACTGGTGGTATCTGGTCTATTCGGAACAAGCTTCCTTCATGCGCAAGGTACAATACTTCAAAGGCAGAACACTTGAAGAACTGAAAGCACCACCCGCCAATGATGCCGGAATATGGCCGGACAATCGGGAAGGTATGCTGGACAGTCGTGCATTCTATGCAGGCAAGACTGCTTCCGATGGAACCAACCGTTACATCTGGGGCTGGTGTCCTACCCGTGCCGGTAATGATAATGGAAACGTAGGGGATGTAGAACCCGAATGGGCTGGCAACTTGGTGGCACAACGCCTCATTCAGCACGAAGACGGTACATTAACCCTTGGAGTTCCCGATGCAATCGACCGTAAATACACTTCTGCACAAGAAGTAAAAGTGATGGCTAAAGACGGAAACGTAACAGAAAGCGGTAAAACCTATACGTTGGCCGAAGGAGCTTCCGTTATCTTCAATCGGTTGAAAGTACACAACAAGATTTCCTTTACCGTAAAAGCATCCTCGAATACAGATCGTTTTGGAATCTCTTTCGTCCGTGGAACGGACTCCAAATCATGGTATAGCATCCACGTCAACGCTGACGAGGGTAAAGCCAACTTCGAGAAAGACGGTGACAATGCCAAATACTTGTTTGATAATAAATTCAATATCCCGTCCGACAATGAATACCGTGTGACGATTTACAGTGACCAGTCGGTTTGTGTAACCTACATCAATGACCAGTTATCTTTCACGAACCGCATCTATCAAATGCAGAAGAATCCGTGGTCACTCTGTTGTTATAAAGGTGAAATCACTGTATCAGATATTCAAGTGAGCACCTATTAATAGAAAAGTAACATCTTTTACAGTGTTTGAAACAAAAGTGATAGGCGTTTCATCCCGGAGCGCCTATCTTTGCACTGTAACAACCTTAATACCATAAAGCATGAATTTAAGACTCTCTTCCAAACAAATTCAAACCTTCGCGGTTTTATTTTGTATGATTGTGATGAATATCTCTCTATCCGCCCGTGCGGACAACTCTCCTCTATTAATTAAAGATTTAGGAGAAGGACATTGCCTTGTACGCGTCAACACTAACCAGAAGTATCTGTTATTGCCCGTAGAAGATGCATCGCCCGATGTGCGTATCAGCATGATTGTTAATAATAAAGAGGTAAAGAACTTCGATGTCCGTCTGGCCATCCATAAAGTCGATTACTTTGTTCCGGTAGACCTTTCCGACTATTCCGGCAAACTAATCTCTTTCAAATTTAAAATGAACTCCAACGACCCGGTTCGTGTCAACCTTTCGCCGGACAACACCGCTTGCTGCAAGGAAATGAAATTGTCCGACACGTTCGATACAAGCAATCGTGAAAAGTTCCGTCCCACCTATCACTTTTCTCCCCTCTACGGATGGATGAACGACCCGAACGGAATGGTATACAAAGACGGCGAATACCACCTTTTCTACCAATATAACCCTTACGGCTCCAAATGGGGAGG
>USSR01000161.1 GCA_900557355.1 uncultured Bacteroides sp. | reverse complement strand
AAACTCCGCGAGAAATTCTCCAATGAACCGGGTATTATACATGCAGCCATGTATTCCACCGATCGTGATAAAGAATTTACCGACCGTCTGGACATCGTGTTAAAAGCTAATATTTCGCGTTCTGATTTCTCAATAGAAGAATTTGCTCAACTTATGAAACTGGGACGTACTGTATTCTATAAAAAGATACGAGGTATAACCGGATACTCACCCAACGAATATTTACGCATCATGCGTATGAAAAAAGCAGCGGAATTATTGTTATCGGAAGAACACCTTACGGTAGCAGAAGTGGCTTATAAAGTTGGCATAAATGATCCGTTCTACTTTAGCAAATGCTTTAAAGGGCAGTTTGGCATATCACCTTCTGTATATCAAAAGGGAGGTGAAAAGCCTCAGGTAGAACCGGAATAAATTACAATATTACTCTGTATTATTTCACTGGGAAACAATATGGATTCCTTTCATCACGTCAGGCAACGGAAGGAACCTGAACATCCGGTTGCGGGATCTGTAGATCTGATACGCCAGCCATATAGATCTCGCGGTAGAACACTTAGGAACAATAAGAAGGATGGGAAGAAAGCCGGATGAAAATCGGATCTTGCTTTATTGTTTTTGTTCTTTTACCCGTAGCAAAACTTCGCCCCGCAATTGCGGACTGCACGTTTTCCGGTTGGGGGCTCTGTAGCCCGTAACTGCGGGACGGACAGCCCCCAGCCGAAAAGCGAAGTTTTGCTTACAGCATAGCGGCATTAACCTTAAAGCTTTAGGGGAAAAAGGAAAGAACATATCAGGTTTTACATCTATCATTCAACTCTCTATACTGAGAGTATGAGGGTCGACTCCTCAACTCCTAATGAAGTGATGCCCCTTTTTAACTCCCGAAATGAATAATTCAGGCTAAAAAAGAGATATTTGCATGGATGCGGGTAAAGATTGCATAGTGTACATCAAGGCTCTGTGAATTAATAAATTACAGGATTAAAAACATTCTTCTTCATCAGTTTTACGGTGTAGGATAAAAGTTTCCTACACCGTCCTACACCACAGTCTACACCGACTATATATCTAATAATCAAAAGAAAACAATAGCCGGTGTAGGGGATGTAGGGAATATGGATGAAAACCATTTTCATTAGTTTATTTTCGGCTTCAATTCATCCGGAGATCCTTTTGTATATGATTTCACATCACCTGCTACTTTTTTAAATAAATCACTGATCCGTTCTGGCTCTATTGTATACATCGGACGGAAACTATCAGAATTCATATAATCCAGAATAGCTTTATGCATCTGCCTTGCAACAATACGCTCGTCAGTATTTGTAGTAAGATCCATAGTAGTCATTATCAATTTTCCATTGAGCACTTTAGCTTCAAATAGCATACCAATCTTCCGGCTCAGGAACCAGGTATCTATGCTCTGTATTGTAGGCTGAAAATCGGACGGAAAGTCAGTGAACTGCATCACTTGGGCACGATTCAATAGCTCCCACCACTGCAAATTACTATGATATTCTGTCGGGAACTCACGGAACAAAGGGTGCTTGGGATTTACCAGAATGCCCGTAGTATGCGGAGGACGCATTTTAAACCAGGATGTATTCCAAAAAACAGGTGTAAACATCTGAGACACCTCTTTCCCATAACTGACTTTACCGGCAGCAAGAATTAAGACTTTTCCACCACTTTGCAAGATATCTAAAGCCTTAGTATCTAACGTGTCCGTAGTATAAACATCATTCTGTACCAATTCCACCTTTTTGGGGTATACCCAGAAGTTCCAATCATTTACAGCTTCAGTACCCTCAATACGAACTTCCAGATTTAATTCCGTCGGTTTCTTTATCTCCCCAAGAGGAAATTCGATATGTCCCAAAACGTGAAAATTACCGATAGGAATGTCCTTATTCCCTAATGTATTGCGAGTATAGACTTTACCGTACACATCCTTTATGGTATACGTCACAGGGGCATGTTTCAAGGTTTTCTCACCGAAATGAGCAATTTCAATATCAGCAACGAATGCCTCATCATTCGTATATACAAACTTGTCCGTACGCATCAATGGTACAGTAGGTGAGCAGAAGCGCCTCCATTCTTGTGCACTAATATATCCTTTCTCTTCAAAGAACACATCAAGTACTCCTACAAGTGCCGTCCCCTGTCCTGAATAATCATTCAAGGCCAATAGTTGAAATCCTGCATAGTCAGGAGTACGCAGTGTCTTTTCTATCTCATACTTATAACATAACGCTTGCAATTTACCCGATGCCATCATAAAACAATGCGCTTGTTCTCCCATCTGGTTATCATTCAGAATATCACGGAATATTTCAAAATTTTTGGCTTTGTTCACTCCGGTATATTTCCGTATCTCGTTAAAATTAGGGAATACACACCACTGGCCTGTCTCATGTGATACGTATGGCTGACTCACTGTATCAATGCGGCTCTGCATGTGATAGTCATCGTTGGTTTGCGGGCGCTTTTGCCTCCAGGTAAGCCCACGAGCACCAGCTTTCACATGATATTGGTTACGAGGTTGCCATTGCCATCCGCCACCAGCTGATGCTCCTGTATATACTCTACGCGGATCTGTATTCTCCCAATAATCCACGAATTTGGTAACCCAGTCCACCCAACGTCCGCTCGGCTCATTTCCACATGCCAACATACAATAAGAGGCATAATTACCATAGGCTTTGGTCAGTGCTATGGTTTCATCCATTAAATATTTGTCAATGGGCTGTCCCAATCCTAGTTTAGGACCATGATTAGGCCAACTTGGGCCTTCAGGCTGCAAATAGAATCCTACAAGGTCGGCAGCTATAAAAGCTGCTTCAGGAGGACAGAAAGAGTGGAATCGCATATGATTCAACCCATAACTACGACAAATGCGAAAAACCCTTTCCCAACTTTCCACATCCATAGGAGCATAACCTGTTAAAGGGAAATCGCAGTTCTCTACTGTTCCGCGCAACATCGTTTTACGACCATTCACATAAAACCATTTGCCTTTAATCTCAAAACGGCGCATACCAAACTGAATTTCTTTTACCTCTTTCCCTTTGCTGGTACTGATTTCAGCCGTCAGTTTATACAATGCCGGATTAAATTCATCCCAAAGTAGCATATCATCTCCCATAGGTAAAACAATTTCTTGCTCTGCTATGCCATGTTTCACTTTCACTTCTTGCATTAAAACCGGAAGTATGTGCTTCTTTTCTGCATTAAAACTCTCAGCTGACAATCTCACCTGCGCTGTGGTTGAGCTTTTGTTAGAAGATTTAATACGCAATTTCACTCTTGCGAGTTTCTGTTCCGGTTCCGGGAATACCTGAATATCATCAAAATAGACATGTGGTGTAGCCTGCAAACATATCCGCCCCACAATTCCATTCCAGTTTCCCTGAGTCTGGTCTGTAATACTATGTGAATCCGGTCCTACATTAATTTCTTTAATGCGATTATCTATTCTGATGGTTATATTACATTTTCCGGGACGTACATATCGGGTGACATCATATATGTGTGCTACACATAAACTATTCTGCATCCCCACCTTATGCCCATTTACCCAAACAGTAGACTCAATATGCGGACGTTCCAGAACCAACACAATACGTTCTTTTTTCCAATCTTTAGGAAGATTAATTTCTTTTTGATACCAAGCTACTCCTACATAATGTTTATCAGGCGTTAAGAAAAACGGCAGCTTTACGTTACCTTCTCTGCGATACTTCTCCATATACGGATTGTAGTAATAAGAACTATCATAAAGACTACCGGTCCACCGGGTACGAACCGTTACATCATCTCCCTTCAGCCTTTCGGGCATTGAACCGGGCAGTTCAATCACATCTTGCAATGTTTGGTTAAACCACTTTTCTTTTTCTCCTATATCCTGCCTGTCTATTTCAAAATTCCAGTCTCCGGATAAGTCAATTGTCTTCTGTGCTTCTATCTGAAGAACGGATAGAAGCGACAGCATGATTAATAGTATTTTTCTCATAAATTAGTATATTATTATTTATACGAAAAGAGAGCGGCTTCACAGTCGCTCTTCTTTCTTGATTGAATTCAATCTCTACTTTACATAACTTTTGTTTAAAATATATTCCTTTATTCCCAACCCGGATTCTGTGTCAGATTTGGATTTTTCGATCTTTCTGATTGGGGAATCGGGAACAAATACATCTTGTCATCCCATTGGCGTGATACATTCTTGCGCACGTAAGTAATGCTTCCATCGGCTTCCTTAACCAGCTTCATTTCAACAATATTCTTGAAATATTTATCAGCCTCTTTCCAACGACGGACATCCCAGAAACGATGTCCTTCGAAAGCCAGTTCAACAAAGCGTTCGTTACACAACTTAGTCCAGAATGTATTGGCATCCATTCCTTGTTCAAAGTCCGGCATACCAGCACGTTGGCGTGTCTTGCTGGCAGCAGCACGGGCCGACATCGGGAATTCCATGCTGGTAATATCTGCGCCACCCAGATACTTGAATACAGCTTCTGCATAATTCAAATAAACTTCGCCCAGACGGAAAGTCAACCAAGTATGACGAGACTCCTTAAACTTGCTATTGCTGGCCAATGAGATGGCACCGTTACAAAGTTTTTTGAGGTAATAGCCTGTCGGTGTGGCTCCAGTCAAAGGCTCACCATTGATGCCCCCCTGGAATGTTTCAATCTTGGCGGCACCGGAATAAGTAGGCCATTGTGCACCGTTTACAGCTACCGTAGCCTCCAGGCGCGGATCGCGATCCTGATAAGGATTCTTCTCATCATACCCCGAGCCGTCTTCACCGATCGATTTACCGTTGAGCATATCGTAAGCATCGACTAAATTCTGAGTAGGACAGTTTCCTCCCTTACCACCTTCAATGCCCACAGGGTAATTGTTGGTTTCCACTAAGTTATCGCCGGATGAATTTTTATAATAACGGCGACCGTAGAGGATTTCCTTCATAATGCCGGGCGTATTGAAACTTCCGGCATCCCACAAATCCGCATAATTGGCAGTAAGGCCTTTGCCACGTTTATCGGCAGCATCGAGCAACTCTTTGGCATACAAAGCTGCCATATGATAGCGTTCCTTGTCACCACTTGGATTGAACAGCGGGCTGGCCCAATACAAGGCAGCACGGGCTTTCAATGCGAGCACGGCAAGTCGGTCCGCGCGACCGGTCTCTTCCGTACCTGTAGAAAATTCTCCCAGATTACTGTAATCTTCGATAATCAATGATTGGATTTCCGCACATTCATCTATGATGAACTTAAAGATTTTATCTGCCGAAGTCCGTTCTAACGAATTGACTTCTTCTGCCGTGATTTGTTTGGTCACCAAAGGTACATCACCATATTGGCGAACCAAGCAGAAGTAGAAGTAAGCACGCATAAAACGGCTTTCATACTTGTAGTTCTCATAACGGTGAAGTTGGGCGGCATAGTCGTTGTTCAGCTTCAGTTCATCGAATGACAAGCCCTGCAATTCGTAAATCACGTGGTTGCAAGTACTGATGCCTTTATACATGCTACTCCAGACTGACGCCTTTGCATTGGTAGGGCTCCAAGCTCCATTGTAGAAGTGCTCGATACCATTACCCAAAAGACTGTACTCACTTTCGTCTGTAGCAGATGCCTGCATGGCACCCGATGAGTAGTTACCGAAGTCATAGTCCACGGTGTTATAGATGTCGGTCATGAATCCACCTACATTACCGAAGTTCTGTGTTATATAGTCCTTGTCGAAGATGTTGTACTCATTGTAGTCCATCTGATCAGAACATGAAGCCAAGCATCCGGCTGCACACACGACAAAGACAGATTTCCATATTTTATTGCTCATAATTCTAATGTATTAATTCGTTCATAAAATTAAAACGTAACACTCAGCCCCAACGCAACGCTTTTCGTCATAGGATTGATTCCATACGCTTCGGCGTCGTTCTCATCTATATGGTCGAAACTGAGGAGGTCAATGCCACGTACATACAATTTAGCGGCGTTTACAATTTTCGTCTTTTTCAGCCAAGAAGCGGGCAACTTGTAGTACACTTCCAGATTGCGCAACTTGATAAATGAGCGGTCGGCCAACCACAGAGTAGATGTCTGGTAGTTGTTGGCATTGCTTTGGCTGCTCAGACGCGGGAACTTGGCATTCTGATTCTGCGGTGTCCAACGATTGTCGTAAGCATATTGCGAGATATTGGTGTTGTTTATCAACGGCCAATACATGCTCTTGGTGTTGAGAACGGCACTGTAATTGCCTGTCCCCTGGAACATGGCATAGAATCCGAGTCCTTTCCACTCCGCACCCAAATGCAGGCTGTAGTATATTTCCGGGCAAGTGGTGCTGTAGCCGATAGCCACTTCATCGTTGGTATCGATGATGTTGTCGCCATTCACGTCGCGATACTTTATATCACCGGGCTTCACCGTAGAGAAATTCTGTGTGGGACTTGCAGCGATGTCTGCTTCATCCTTGAAGAAACCGATAGCTTCCAATCCGTAGAGTTGTCCGTAAGGATTTCCCGTCTGGACAAGATTCGCATATTGGCGGGGTTCTTCCAGCATTTCCTTGATTTCGTTTTTGTTCAACGAGAAGTTACCGCCGACATTAAATTCCACTTGACCGAGCTTTTTGCTATAATCAAGACCAACTTCTATACCCTTACTATCCACGATACCTGCATTTTCATACGGAGGCTCCATACCGAAAATTTCCGAGTATTTGCCTTCCGAAGTCACCCAAATGTTTGTACGGTGTTCTTTCCAAAGGTCAAGAGTCACATCCAAACATCCGAAAAGTTTCGCATCCATACCAACATTGTATTTATAGGCCTTTTCATGGCTCGGATTGGTGGTAGCCACCCGTTCAAGGTAAGAACGTCCGAAACTAGAGTTCCAACCGCTGTCGAAAGGATAAGTACCTCCCGAAGTGCCATACTGCTGGGCATAGTATGACCAAACTTCATCACCCGGTAAGTTGTCCACATTGATGATACCTGCCGATGCACGCAGTTTCAAGAAGTTCACCCATTCCACATTTTCCATGAACTTCTCTTTGGAGATGACCCATGCGGCCGACAAAGTGGGCGAAAAAGCCCATTTGGTACCGGGAGCCAAACGGCTACTGCCACTTTCTACCAAAGCGAGGTCAACGAAATAACGGTTCATGTAACCATAATGCGACCACCAAGTAATGTTCTGACGATTCACCGTGTTGTTGACGCCATTCGGGTCGTTATTCTCGTAGTCCCACTTCAACTGGCTGTAGATGCTGTGGTCGCCGAATGTCCGCTGATAGTTAAATCCCACATCGAAATGGAGTAGACGGTCAAATTCATTAGTTTTCGCATCTGTTCCCATTTCACTATCCTTTCCATAAATTTCACTCTTTACAGTAGGCTCGGAAGCACCGTCCGCCCATGTAGGCGCATTGACACTGTAGACATACTCTTTGCTATGGTCTTCATAGATATTGGCTATATTGTCATAACTGATGCGTACGAACGCATTCAATCCTTTTGTCAAGCCGGAAAGGTCCTGAGTCAGCTTCATGTCGGCAAAAAGCGAACGGGTATGATTTTTGTAATAAGCGGCTCCGATGCTCTGTGCCACAGGATTTTGTGTACCTGCCCATGTGTCGCTACCTCCCCAAATACCGTTCTCATCCCTGATGGGGAATGCGGCAGAGGGCACTGTGTAAACCAGATCCCAAAGGTCAGCCTGCGCACCCGGTCTTGACGTTTCCTGCAATACGCCCAACAGATTCACCTGCAGATCGGTTGTCTGGGTCAGGTTGATATCCATGTTCATGCGTAAGTTGCCTTTTACGTATTTGTCTTGTGTGGAATAGCCTTCATTTGCACCCGGTTCTTTCACAAATCCTTTGTTGGAAATCAAATCCAGCATGGTATAGTAACGGAATTTTTCGCCGCCACCGCGGAATTCGATGTTATACTTATTGGTCATCGCATTGTCGCGGAACGTTTCATCCACCCAGTTCACGTTCGGATAGAGATAAGGCATGGTTCCATCGCGCAAAGCATTGAGCTCTTGATTGCTGTAACGCCCTGTCAGACCATCGTTGATACGGGCTTCGTTGACGGCCAATCCATACGTATAGGCATCTACGAATTTGGGTTTGTTGGCAAGCGAAGTAAACAAATGATCGTATGTCACCTTGACACTGCGCGAGTTGTACTTACCGCGCTTAGTCACGATATTGATTGCTCCATTGATTCCCTTATATCCATAGAGGGCGACTGCTGCCGCATCTTTCAGGACGATGACGCTTTCCACTTCTTCGGGAGCGATGCTTACAATGTCTCGCTGTATACCGTCGATCATGACCAACGGCGAGTTCTTGCCGTTCAATGTTTGCAGCCCACGTATATAGAAAGTAGGATTCACATCTGCATAACGACCACCGCTCTGCAACGATATCAGGCCATTGCCCTGACCAATAATGGAGTTGCCGATATTCTTGGCACTACGACGGTCGGTAGTTTCGGAACTAATGACCGACACGGAACCGGTAGCCTCCTCACGGGTCAGCAATCGCTCGGCACCTACATCTATGGTCTGGCCTACAAACTTGTCGGTCTGCTCTTCGTTTGATTCCTGTGCCGTCGTCGGCAGGCACAAACCAGCAAAGAGCGACAACACAATTATATATTTTTTATTCATAACGTATTATTTTACTTTATACCTTTTGATTGTTCATTATTAAAGGGGTTACCATCCGGCATTCTGTACCAAACCGTAATTCTTGTTCACTTCCGTAATAGGGAACGGTTGTAAGTACCACTTCGGATCAAAACCATCTTTCCACCAAATACGGGTGTCAGTGATTTGGAAGCGTTCGAAGTCGAAGTGTGACGGTTCGTAGAAGTTAGGATCGTCTTCCTCCAAGCCTTTGTTGAAAGACTTATTGTACCACTGTTCTTCGGAACGTACCCAATCATTACCATTCTTCACCAAACAATAAATACGCAAGCCGTGAAGCGGACGTTCCAACAAGTCGGCACGCTTATAACGGATCAAGTCGAAGTAGCGTTCGTTTTGGAAAGCCAATTCGCAAGCACGTTCACGCATGATTTCCGCCAGCAGATTTTCTTTGTTAGATGTCAGGTCCTTATCGGGATTGCATTCCACCAGTCCTTTCAGACCCACGCGAGCACGTACGGCATCCACGTAATCGATGGCTTCCGTAAAACTACCTCTGGTCTGCACGATGGCCTCCGCGTATGTCAAGTAGATGTCGCTCAACATGATGGCATTCCACTGCGGGAACTTCCTGTTCATGACACTACCTACCAGATATTTCAGCATACGGTAACCGGTGGCATATATCCCTGAATTGGTTTTCGGATCTTGTTTGGCATTAGTACCACCTACCCAAGTTTCCCAGTTATTACCGCTGGCACGTCCGTCACCCCAGTTCACGGCTTGGCGTGCACCGTTTACCACTGCGGTTTCATACAGACGAGGGTCGCGGGTATAGCGGATATTCTGCAACTGTTGTTTGCCTTTCACGGTATCGCCTTGAATGAACATATTGTCCAATCGGCCTTCTTTCTCCGCTTTTTCCCAATCGAACGGAGTACCGTCTGCCCAAGGGAACATCTCGACGTATTCTTGCGTAGGACAATAGGCGTAGCGACCATTGGTTTTGCTACCATCTACCGCAGAGCCAAATCCCAAATTGACCCAGCCATAATCATTACCACTGGCATTTTTACTACGGCGGACACTATGCAGAATTTCAGTACTGTTTTCCAGAATGTAGCCGCTACGGTAGGCATAACGGTAATCCTCCTGCGTATTTCCGGCCGGTTTTATCAACTGATAATGCCCCTGGCTTCTCATTTGTGTAAAGAAATCATCGCATGCGCCTTTCAGTTTCGTCCACAGTTCGGGTTTGCTGCCACCATACCAAGCGCAGGTATCAGCTTCATTTTCCAGCGTATATTTGCCTTGATAATAAGGTTGCAAATCATTGAACAAAGGAGACGCGGCGAAAGCCAGCACCTTACACTTCAACGCCATAGCACCCGCCAAAGTCCAGTGGCCTGTTTCCGACTGTGCTTCCGCACCGGTGTAAGCCCACGGCAATGCTTTGTTGGCGATTGCTGTATCCAGCAGTTCCAGCATGAAGTTCACGGTAGATTCCACACTGCGCCGGGGCAGGTCGTAACTGCTTTCGGAGCCGATAAACGACTGGCGGATAATAGGCAGACCGCCATACCAACGGAAAGCGATAAAATAAGTATAAGCCAGCAGGCATCGTGCTTCGTCTGCTATACGGGCTTTCTCGGCATCGCTCATGTCGGGCACTTCATTAATGCGTTCAATCAGCATCCAGCTGTGACGCACATTCTCCCAGATAAATTCGTTCGTATAAGGATAAATATTGCCGTTCTTTTTGTCATCAATAGCCGAACTCAGCGCACCGGCATAGTATTTGGAAAACACTGTGGTATTGTTGAAGAAAAGATGGAAGTCATCCCCCAACGCATCGGGCATTCCTTTCCAATAGTTCTGGCACTGCGGAGCAGCGTTCGTGGAATTGGTGGGCAGATTGTAATACTGTGTAGAGTAAATACTCGCCAAGAAGTTACGGGTATATTCCGGATTGGAAAACACCTCATCGGCAGTCACCGTGCCGCCCGGAGCCTTTTCCAGAAATGCGTTTCCGAACTTTATCTCATCCGTACAAGAAACCATTCCGAGAGTAGCCACAGCTGCCACACCTATGATATATTTGATATTCAGTTTCATTTTTGCTTAAAAATTAAGTTTCAGACTAATGGTATAAGTACGTTGAAGCGGGTATGAGGGCGAAGCGCTGGCACGTGTTTCGGGGTCACCCCAAATGAAAGGAGTAAAGGTCAGCAGATTGTAACCGCTCAATGCCACTTGGGCACGATCCAATCCAATCTTCTTGAAGAAAGGAAGTTTCATGTTATAAGCAAGCATAATCGTCTTCAAACGCAGATATTTCGCATCTTTTTCATAAAGAGCGCAATCCTGATAGTTGTTGTTAGCTCCGTTGGACCAAGTGGCGCGCGGATATTCATAATCCTGCCCCGGTCTGTCGGGATTCCATGTATTCTCAACATGATATTTCAGCAAGCCGCCGCGGTCTTTCGTCGTACGGTCCAGGAACGGATAGCGGAACACGTCGCTGATGACACGCGATACGTCCCAAGAACCCGTCCACTGCATGTTGAATTCGAAATCTTTCCATGCAAAACCGGCATTCAGACCGGCAATGTATTGCGGGTCGTCGGTATAGCCCAACTCACGGGTCTTATCGTCTTCATTGATTACGCCGTTACCGTCCAAGTCCACAAACACGG
>USSR01000160.1 GCA_900557355.1 uncultured Bacteroides sp. | reverse complement strand
GTACCCATGTGCGTGGAAATAAGGAATACTGGCAGGGAGTACCCACCGTAAAATATGGAATTAATGACGAATTCACCGTTGCCGGTCAGGAACCATACGATGAAAATCATATCATTCTCCCTGAAATCATGAAGAAGAACGGTTATACTACGGGAGTCTTCGGCAAGTGGGCAGGTGGTTATGAAGGTTCTTGTTCCACGCCGGATAAACGGGGTATTGATGAATTCTATGGTTATATATGCCAGTTCCAGGCTCATTCGTATTATCCCAATTTTCTGAACAGATACAGTAAACAGGAAGGAGACACAGGAGTTGTACGCATCCTGATGGAAGATAATATCAACTATCCGATGTTTGGCGATGATTACAAGAAACGTACACAATATTCGGCTGACCTGATTCACGGTAAGGCGCTGGAATGGTTGGACCAACAGGACGGAGAGCAGCCTTTCTATGGCTTTTTCACCTACACCTTGCCGCATGCGGAACTTGCGCAGCCGAATGATTCTATTCTGAAAAGCTACAAGAAGAAGTTCTTTAGAGATAAAACCTGGGGCGGGTACGAGAAAGGACGTTATAATGTTTCGGAGCATACCCATGCCCAGTTTGCCGGTATGATTACCCGTCTGGACTATTACGTGGGCGAAGTCTTGAAGAAACTGAAAGAAAAAGGGCTGGACAAGAACACCATCGTCATCTTCAGCAGTGACAACGGTCCTCACGAAGAAGGAGGGGCAGACCCGGAGTTCTTCGGTCGGGATGGGAAACTGCGCGGCCTGAAACGGCAGTGCCATGAAGGCGGCATTCGGATACCTTTCATTGTGCGCTGGCCGGAACGCATCTCCGCCGGTTCGGTAAACGACCATCAACTGGCATTTTACGACATCATGCCCACATTCTGTGAACTGATAGGTGACAAAGGATTCCCGAAAAAGTATATCAATAAGAAATTAGAAAATGACTGTTTCGATGGCATTTCCTTTGCCCCTACCTTATTAGGCAATGCCGACAAACAGCAGAAACATGATTTCCTCTATTGGGAATTCCATGAAACCGATCAGTTCGGCGTTCGTATGGACGACTGGAAACTGGTAGTCAAGAAAGGAAAGCCTTATCTGTACGACCTCTCAAGGGATATCCACGAAGATACTGATATAGTGGCGCAACATCCGGATATTGTGAAACAGATGCTTGAAGTTATCCGCCAGGAACATAGAGAAAATAATATGTTTCCGGTGACATTGCCGGAGTTGGAATAGTTTATTAGCTATAAGGAAATGTATATTTATAATGTAATCTTAATCACTATATTATGAAAGGCTTATATTTCTTATATTTTTATTTATGCTGTCTTTTGTTTGCGTGTCATATGCAGGCGAGCGAATATTATTTGCTGCCTCGACCGCAGAAGTTTACAGAAGAACGTGGCCATTTTGTACTGGATAAGACACGCCTTGATACTCCTGTTTTGCAGGATGAATGGGAATGTTTTATTTCTGAACTGGGCGGTCGGATAGATGGAAGATCTGCGGCAGTGATTGAAGTGAAATTAGTGGAGTCGCTGGATGAAGCGCCTTTAAATAGAGATGAAGCATATAAACTTAAAGTAATGGCTAAGAAGATTTCTATAGAAGCAATGAGCGAAAGGGGAGTCTACTGGGCTATGCAAACTTTAAGGCAATTAGCCGGCTCGTCAGGTAAAAAGACCACTTTTCAGGGATGTACGATAACCGATTGGCCGGCTTTTCGCATCCGGGGTTTTATGCACGATGTGGGACGTACGTATATTTCTATGGGCGAATTGAAACGTGAAATCACGATGCTTTCCAGATTCAAGATAAATGTGTTCCATTGGCATTTGACGGAGAATCAGTCCTGGCGGTTGGAAAGTAAAATATTTCCGATGCTGAACGACAGTGCTAATACTACCCGCATGCCGGGAAAATATTATACGCAGGCTGAAGCGAAAGAACTGGTAGCTTTCTGCAAGGCTCATGGAATGTTACTGATTCCGGAGATAGATATGCCGGGACACAGTGTAGCTTTTATGCGTACATTTCGCCACGATATGCAGAGTCCGGAAGGGATGAAAATATTAAAACTCTTAGTTGAGGAAGTTTGTGAAACTTTTGATGTGCCTTATCTGCATATTGGCACGGATGAAGTGAAGATTACCAATCCTCAGTTTGTGCCCGAAATGGTGGCATTTATCCGTGCTTTGGGGAAGAAAGCTATTTCTTGGAATCCTGGTTGGCATTATCAAACGGGTGAAATTGATATGACACATCTGTGGAGTTCGCGCGGAAAAGCGCAGAAAGGTATTCCTGCTATTGATTCGCGTCTGCACTATCTGAATCATTTTGATACTTTCGGAGATATCATAGGGCTATATAACAGCCATATCTGCGATGTAGAACAGGGCAACGATGACATTGCCGGAGCTATCCTTGCTGTATGGAACGACCGCTGCGTCAACAAAGAGGAAAACATTATCCGTGAGAATGGTTTTTACCCCAATATGCTGGCCATTGCAGAACGCGCCTGGCTAGGTGGAGGGACTGAATATTTCGACAAGAACGGTACCATTCTTCCACCGGATAAGAATGATTCAACATACCATTCTTTCGTTGATTTTGAGAGGCGGATGTTATGGTATAAAGAACATCTTTTCCGGGGATATCCGTTTGCTTATGTCAAACAAACCAATGTCTGGTGGAAGATTACCGATGCATTTCCTAATGAGGGAGATTTGACAAGGGTATTTCCTCCTGAACGAAAATTGCAGGATAGCTATCAGTATAATGGAAAGAAGTATGATACCCATCTTGCCGTAGGTGCCGGAATTTACTTACGCCATGTGTGGGGAACGTTTGTCCCAACTTTTTATAAAGATCCGAAGGAAAATCATACGGCTTATGCCTATACTTATGTCTATTCTCCCCAAGAACAGACTGTTGGATTATGGGCTGAGTTTCAAAATTATGGCCGTTCGGAGGCTGATCTCCCGCCTTTGCCCGGCAAATGGGATTATAAAGAGAGTCGCATCTGGCTGAATGAAGAAGAAGTGTTACCGCCGGTATGGACGGCCACTCATCGTATAAAAAATCCTGAGACTCCTCTCGGGAATGAAAACTGCGTGTCCCGTCCCCCCTTATCGGTTCAACTGCATAAAGGCTGGAATAAGGTATTACTGAAACTTCCTGTAGGCAAATTTACTTTGCCGGAGGTGCGATTAGTAAAATGGATGTTTACTGTAGTGTTTGTTACTCTTGATGGAGAAAAGGCAGTGGACGGATTGATTTATTCGCCTGACAAGAAATTAGAGTGAACTGCTTATACTTATCATCTCTTTCTTATCCATGCTTGTCTTGTTACACAGACTTTATCTCCACTTTTACCTACACGCTTACACCCGCGCTCTGTATCTCCCTGTTCATCGGCGATAGAGCATGGTGGAAGCAAATATTAAGAGTGGTGTAGGCAAATTTGCCTACACCACTCTTAATTGAATGTATATTTCTGATTATCTTTTTGTTATCATTTATATTTGTATAAAACCTTTCATTCTCTATCTTCTCATTTCCTGCTTATTTTGATGTAAAAGATACCAGATTACCTGCTTTTTATCCAGATAGTACTCCGTTTCTTACCTACTTTTATCCATTCTATATAGGGATTGTAGATGTCAATATCCTTTGTTCTTTGTGAAAATCGTGCATATCTATTGTGTTGATATGCAGTGTTTTGGTAGTGCGTACGTTCGTGGGGCTTGTGCTTCACGGATGAGGGGCCCGAGCCTCATCGCCGTGAAGCAGCTGAGCGACATTCGTGGCCGTTGCAAAAAGAAGTACTCTGAACTAAGAAACTACCTATGCGAACGCAATGAAGCTGCTGAGTTTACAGCAAATAACAGCCTTTTTTACGAATGTTCCTCCTTATATTGCGTCGGTGAACATCCCATATACTGTTTGAACACTGTACTGAAATAACGTGATGTAGAGAACCCTGTCTGATCCGCTATCTCATTTATGCTGAGGGAACTGTGTGTAAGCAACCATACAGCCTTTTCCATTCGGATTTTAGTAATATAATCATTTGCCCCCATTCCGGTCAGTGCCTTCAACTTGTTGTAGAGGGATGCGCGGCTGATGCCCAGTTCTGTACAAAGTAGCGGTACTCCCATTTGCGGATTTTCCAGATTATCTGAAATGGTTTTATTCATTCGTTTGAGAAATATTTCGTCTGCCGAACTGAATGTACTTTCTTGTGGTTGAGGAAGCGGCTCTGTGCCGGAGTAACGCATCCGCATCCGCTCGCGGTTTTTTAGCTGGCTTTGAATAATTGTATAGAGAATATCGACTTCAAAAGGTTTGGTCTGATAAGCATCCGCCCCATTCTTGTAGCCGAATGTCTTGCTCTCTTCATCATTGCGGGCTGTGAGTAGAATAACGGGAATATGACTGATTTCCAAATCCTCCTTGATATGTTTGCATAGTTCGTAGCCGTTCATGCGAGGCATTTGGATGTCGCTGACAACAATGTCCGGATGCGACTCACTGCAGATGCGCAGAGCTTCTTCGCCATCATAAGCCACCCATATCTTTTTGAACTTCTTCCTAAGAGCATCCGACAGATAATCGGTCAGATCTTTGTTATCATCTACAAAAAGTAATGTGTTGCCCTGGGTTTCTACCTTTCCGCTTGTTCCTTCCGGGGTACTTTCTATCTCTTCGGTAGGAGCTAATAACTCATTCAGATAAGGCTGGGGTGGTAGCGTAACCTTACCCGGTTGCGTATCTCGCGGCAGTTCGAACCAGAAGGTGGAACCGGGAGAGCCGCCATGATCGTAGGCACCGATACTTCCACCATGCTGTTCTGCGAGTATCTTGGAGTAGGAGAGTCCGATACCCGTTCCGGGGCGACTGTTGTTGCCCTGATAGAAACGGATGAACAGATTGTTTATGTCTATATCCTTTAGCCCCGGACCTTGGTCTGAGATGGAAATGCGGACACGGGTTTGGTCTTCCGATAAATTTGCAGATACCTCAATCAGACTGTTTTCATCACTGTATTTCAGTGCATTGATTAATAGGTTTGTTAAGATAGTGCTGCACTTTTCCTTATCGAAACAGAGGGTGTCCACCTCTTTATCAGGAGTATAGGATATGGAAATGCCTTTCATGTTGGCTTCTGGCCTGAAGTCGGCTATGAGTTGCTCAATCCATGAATTTAATTCTATGCTTTCGATATTCAGCGAACTTTGCCCCACTTCCATTTTCCGTACATTCAGCACTGTGTCCAACAATTTCTTCATGCGTCCCGATTGCCTGCTGATGCTTTGTATTACCGGATACTTTTCGTCTTCCGGCGACAATGTTCCCAATAGCTGTTTCAGTGGTGCATGTATCAGGGTCAGCGGCGTACGGAGTTCATGGTTGATGTTAATGAGAAAACGCACTTTCTCTTCATATACCTGCTGCTCATGCTCTTTCATCGCCCACTTCAGCTTGTTCTCTTTGCGGTGCAGTAAGGAGAAGAAAGCCAATATAATGCCTATGCAGGCTACTGCGATGCAACAAATGGTAAACCAGGCGGACTTATACCACGGTGGAAGCACTACTAATTCCAATATCCGGTAGTCTTCCGTCCATCCGCCGCTACGGGTACTGCACGAGGCTAATATCTGGTATGTTTTTGCCGGCAGTCCGTTGAATGTCAGTTCCGGTTGATACGAGTACATGATTTGCCCATCCATGCCGCGCAAGGTGTACCGGTACATAGGCTTGCGGAAAATATCTCTGTCATGGGCAATGATTTTGATGGAGATGGGTTTGCTGTGTTCCTGTACGGTCAGGCTGCGTCCGTTTTTTATAAAGGCATTCATTCGTTCTCCGCCCACGGCCACGTCGGCCAACTCAAGAACGGGTGGAACGGTATCTTCGTCCGGCAGCTGTTTGTCAATGCAGAGCAAGCCGTTGACCCCTCCCATATAAATGTCCCCTTCTGCGGATAGCAGCCGTGGTTTCTCCAGATATTCGTTTTGGATAACTCCGTCCGATTCTCCGTATAGGATAAATTCTCCTTCACGGATGAGGTGGGCAAACAGTTTTCCATCCGTTCCTATCCATACACGTCCCCGTCTATCACAAATCAGTGAATTGATTTCATTAATCAGCTTGTTGGGGATGTTGACATATTCGTGCTTTTCTGCGGAATACCGGCTGAGGCCATAGTTGCTTCCTATCCAGAAAATGCCGCTTTCATCGACGGAAACAGAATTGAATATCGTGTCTCCGGTGCAATGATACAGAGTTTCTAACCGGTTAGTCCGGGAGTCTATCCGATAGATGCCTTTGATGTCGTGCAAGTAGGAGATGGGACCATCCTGGTATATCGGTAAGACAGTACCAATGATTGCCGGAGTGTGTTTACCTAAGGAGATAGGAGTGAATTCTTTCTTTTTTATGTGATAGCTATAAGGCATTTCAGAGAGTAGCAACACTGTTTCCGGAGTGTTTCGGAAGACGTTTACAGCCTTTCCGCGCTGACACAAGAGGGCGTTGACGCTGTCGTTCACGATAATTAATGTCCGGTACTCTTCGGTTTGTTTATCAAAGAAGAACAATCCTTTACTGAACAAAGAGACCAGCAGGTGCCTTTTGTCCACTTCCGTGATGGACGAAATTTTGTCTCCCCAAGTAGACTTTGTGTGGTAGAACCTATTCTCGTCGGGATAGAAACGATTGATTCCACCGCCATCTGTTCCTAATCAGGGTATGAACAATCAAGGTTTACTGGCATTGTCTGATTTGAATAAAAACAATGTTTCCGTTGAAAATATCTTGAATTACAGTACGAAGCTCAAATCCTTTGCCACTTTGGATGCTACGGTCGGCGTTACTTACGAAGATTACAATTTCCTGAATAAGAACACTACCGGTAATAACTTCACTTTTTTTGAAATGCGTGAGAATGGGCTTCACATGGCAGGTAATGTAAATAATGCCCAGCCTATCCAGAAAGACTATCAGCTGGTTTCTTATCTGGGACGCGCCAATCTCTCCATCTTCGATAAGTATCTGATTACTGCTTCTCTCCGTGCCGATGGTTCCAGTAAATTTGCCAAGGGCAGCCGTTGGGGATATTTTCCTTCTGCATCACTGGCATGGCGTATGGAACAGGAAGAATTTATGAAGAATATTTCTTGGTTGAGTCAGTTGAAGATTCGCGTAAGCTATGGTGTTACGGGTAACCAAAGTATCGACCCGTATTCCACTTTCTCTATGTATGGTTCTAACTCCAACCTTTATTATGCTGATGGCTCGGGCAATGCTCAGACTGCCTTTACGGTAACCAACTTGTCAAACAACAGTTTGAAATGGGAAAAGACTGCTTCATGGAATGGTGGTGTGGACTTCGGTTTATTTAACTCTCGTCTGAGTGGTACTCTTGATGTATATCAGAAGAAAACTACTGATTTGTTGATTTCAAGAACCTTGCCGGGATCAGCAGGCTTTGGATCTACTTATTACAATCAGGGATCAATGAAGAATACAGGCGTTGAACTTTCCTTGAACGCACAGATTGTGGATAAGAAAGACTGGAAGTGGAGTTTGAGTGGTAATATCGGTTTCAATAAGCATAAGATTTCCGAATTAGGACTTTTGCCGTCCGACTTCGGTTTTCTGGGAGAGAATATCGGATATTATGGTAACTCGATAGGCGATCACTTTGGCGTGGGGCACATCTTTTTGGAAGGTAAGGCACCGGGACTGTTCTTCGGATATGTGACACAAGGCATCGTACAGCCGGAAGACATCACAGATCAGGGCGTGAAATATATCAAGAAAGATGGTACGGTTGGTTATTACCAGACATTCAATAAGGTTGCTCCGGTAGCAGGTGATATCAAGTTTGTAGATAATGATGGTGACGGTGATGTAAATGTGAATGACCGTGATATTATCGGTGATCCGAATCCTGATTTTACATACGGTTTTTCTACAAGTATTTCTTGGAAGAACCTCAGTCTGTCGGCTGCGTTTACCGGTGTGCAGGGTAGGGATATTCTGAATACCAACAACCGTTACATCAACACTCCGGGAACCAAATCCAACAACCTGACGCGGAAAGCTTTTCAGAATATGTGGACTGAAAGCAATCACTCCAATTTGTATCCGAGTTCTACATTCGTAGTGCAGAACTACGTAATGGATCGCTATGTGGAAGATGGCAGTTATCTGCGTTGTTCCGATATCACCTTGAATTATGTATTACCGAAGGTATGGATGAAGAAGATTGGCTTCCAGAATGCTTCTGTTTATGCTTCTGTCAAAAATGCATTCATCATTACTGACTATAGCGGTTATGACCCTGAAGTGAATAGTTTTGCTTTCGATGGACTCCGTCCAGGTGTGGATATGAGTTCTTATCCTACTCCGCGTTCATTTATATTCGGCTTAAACTTGACTTTCTAATATTAAAAACATGAAGAATATGAAAAGATATAAATATTATATACTGTCTTTGGTTGCACTGTGCAGCTTTTCTGCCTGCGACGCTTTACTTGATGAGGATCCTTTATACTCTCAGAATAGCAATATAGTCTTTCAGACCGAGAGTAACGCAGATTTGGCTTTGTTGGGATGCTATGGCTATATGGCTTCCACCAACGCTTACGGGCAGATGTGGCAGGAAGTGCCCATTTTAGCTTTCCGGTCTTGCCTGGTCACAGCGTCCCGAAGATCTGAATGCCCTGAATACGTTGGCTTCTAATGCTTTGGTTTCGCCTACTTGGAATGGCATGTATAAAGTGATATCCGAAATCAATGCTTTCCTTGAGAGTATTGAAAAGAGTTCTTTGAGCGAGAGTGTCAAGAATCAGAAGGGTGGAGAGGCTAAGATACTGAGAGCATTGGCTTATTATAACCTGGTTTCTTTGTTCGGTGATGTACCTTTGAAAACAATAGCTTCTTCTTCAGAAGGAATTTCAATCGTTCGTTCTCCTCGTGAAGAAGTACTGAACCAAGTAGTAGCCGACCTAAAAGACGCTACTTCTATTTCCGAAGCATCGGCAGTGGGTCGCGTTAACTCTTGGACTGCTAAGGCTCTCTTGGGTAAAGTATATTATAAGATGGCTGCTCTGGATATCAATGCTGCTGCCAACTGGCAGAATGCAAAGGAAATGTTTGATGCAGTGTATGCCAGTAAGGTTTATTCATTGGAACCTAAGTTCTCAGACTTGTTTGGTGAGTATGCTACTTCCAAAGAAGCCATTATCATGATGAACTACTCAACCGGCAACGCCAACGGTGTTTATAATCGTGGTAGTAACCGTTTTGCGCCGCAAGCTTCCACAAGCGGTACCAATTGGAGTACATATCGCGTTGCCAAGTTCGCTTATGACATGCACGAAGGTACTTACCCAGGAGATCCCCGCATAGAAGTTAATTTCCTGACAAGATGGAGAATCCGTGGTGGTAACAATCAGCCTAATCCGAAGCCGCAGGTAGGTTCCATACTTACTCCTAACGATTCTGTGTATACGTATCCTTATTGGACATGGAAATATAAAGATAATGCTGAAGATGTAGTACCAGGGACAACAGATGTGCAACTGGAACATGTGGGCAAATTGCCTTATGCAGAATTTGCTGATCCGAAGAATCCGAGCCTCAGTTTTATTGAAAACTATGAAACTACGCACGGGAAATCCCCTTATGGTGAGTCGCTTGTTAAAGCAACGGAAGACTTTGTAAAGGTGGGTAACGGAAATAAATGGCCGTATTTCGGTAAGCTTTATGACCAGAAGCAAACTGGTACAATGGCTCACAAGAACTTGATGGTATACCGTTATGCCGAGATGTTGCTGTTGATGGCCGATGTTTATAACGAACTGGGGGATACTCCGAAAGCTATCAGTCTGGCTAATGAAGTGCTTGCCCGTGCACGCAAGTCCGGAACCATAGCTAGCGCGCAGCCGGCAGACTGGCCGTCATCCCTTACTAAAGAACAGGTTACGGAGAAGTTGTATTTTGAACGTATTATCGAACTTTGCGGTGAACCTAATATTTATGATATGGTACGTATCCGTGGTACGGAATATTTCAAGAGGTTCTTGGAACTGAACACTACGCACGAATTGACCATAAAGGGAGAGCAGAATTACGCTGCCAGCACGAACAACTTCTGCGATCGTCTGCTGAATGGCGGTAACCTGACGGATGACTTCTTGAGAAAGAACCTGCTGTTGCCGATTCCTACCAGTGAAATCGACGCGAACCCGGGGCTTTCCAATAGTGACAATAACTTCGGCTATTAAGCGATAGCGAAGACGCAATTTGAAATCCTTTTTTCAATAGGCTGACATAAACTGACATTCCGGAAGCAGGCGGCGCATCTTGTCTGTTCTGCTTCTGGTTTTGTCTTTGCTGTTTTTAATTTTGTCTTTTTGTTGCTTTAGGTATGCCCGAAATGGTGAATTTTGGATATGATAAAGATATTCTTGAACATTGCTCTTATCCATTACGCGTACTTTTGGGTAATTAAACTACTAAAGATTTCCGACCATGAAAAACTTGCAATCAGGATTACTCTATTCCTTGACCGGTGCCGCCGCCGTGGCATCCTTGGCTTCCTGCTCCGCCCAAAAGAAGGCTGAAGAGCAGAAGCAGTATAACATCGTATACATCATGACGGATGACCACACAGCGCAGATGATGAGCTGCTATGACCACCGTTATATGGAAACACCGAACCTGGATCGCATTGCTGCCGATGGAGTACGCTTCACCAACAGTTTTGTTGCCAACTCGCTAAGCGGACCCAGCCGTGCCTGCATGATTACCGGTAAGCACAGTTGCGCCAACAAGTTCTACGACAACACCACTTGCGTGTTCGACGCTTCGCAGCAGACCTTTCCTAAACTCTTGCAACAAGCCGGTTATGAAACGGCCCTCATCGGCAAATGGCACCTCGAAAGCCTGCCTACCGGCTTCAATTATTGGGAGATTGTGCCCGGACAGGGCGATTATTATAACCCGGACTTCATCACACAGGATAATGATACGATACAGAAGCACGGGTATGTGACGAACCTCATCACCGATGACGCCATCAACTGGATGGAGAACCAGCGGGACAAGGACAAACCGTTCTGTATCCTGATTCATCACAAGGCCATCCACCGCAACTGGCTGGCGGATACCTGCAATTTGGCGCTTTATGAGGATAAGACTTTCCCGTTGCCGGATAACTTCTTTGACGATTATGAAGGGCGTCCCGCCGCTGCGGCACAGGAGATGAGCATTGCGAAGGATATGGATATGATTTACGACCTCAAGATGCTGCGCCCCGACAAAGAGACCCGCTTGAAGGCTCTTTATGAGAAATACATCGGTCGCATGGACGAAGGACAGCGTGCCGCATGGGATAAATTCTACGGGCCCA
>USSR01000159.1 GCA_900557355.1 uncultured Bacteroides sp. | reverse complement strand
GTTGTTACAAAAAAGCTTTATCCACTTATAAAACATCAATATTTTAGTAAAAAACATCAGAAATAAACCAATTATCACAGTTGCAAGTAAACTCAAATCGAAGTAAACAAGGAATAAAGCAAACGGGAAAAGGGCAAATCCAAGGTAATAAAGCAGTGTAGAATAAGACTCCATCCAGAGGCTTGTACGGTTTCCGTCAAAAAAAATCCAACCCAGGAAAGAGTAAGTCACCCACTTCCAGAAAAGATAAAGTAAAGCTATCGCAAGATATACTCCAAGCAGGATATAAGGAGGAATGCGTTCTCCCAGTTCCGGACGGACATCTATAAGATAGTTGAAGGTACAGACAGCTCCCAGTACACAAGTCTGCAAGATCAACAGTAACATATAACGCATATCCGCTGCCGTGGTGGCTGCAAAGATACTGGTCCGCTCACGGTTGAGCAGAAAGTCTTTCATCAGTTGCACTAAGAACTTACGACTACGGGATAAGACATAGGCAGATATGAAAAAGCAGCACAACAGGAGTATAGTGATTCCGTCATCCAATTTAGGAGAATAGGGAATAGGCATTCCCTTGAATCCCGTAATCCATGTCAACAGTAGCCTGATCATATTGCCGCAAATTTACGTATGGAACTATCCCAGACAGGTATGGTATGAATCAGTTCGACAGCTTCCTGCGGTGTACTTGCCACATGCCAGATAGCACCGTGTTGCTCGCGCATAAAGTTCTCATCCATCGCATGCTGCAACATAGCCAAGAGAGGATCGAAAAAGTTGTTGGTGTTTAAGATAACAACAGGATTCAAGTAGAGACCCAGTTGTTTCCAAGTAATAATTTCCAGCAATTCTTCCAATGTACCGCATCCACCGGGCAAAGCAATAATGGCATCGCTCAAATCTGCCATTTTCTGCTTGCGCTGATGCATGTTTTCCACTTCTATCATCTCTGTCAACCCTTTATGCTGCCATCCTTGTTCCACCATAAAATGAGGAATAACGCCGGTCACCTCTCCACCTGCCGCCAACACGGCATCAGAAGTAGTACTCATCAGTCCGATACCACCAGCACCATTTATCAGCCGGATACGACGTTGCCCCAACAGAGTACCCAGTTCACGGGCAGCTTCAAAATAGGCGGAATCGATTTTGGTGCTCGAAGCGCAATATACACATACGGAAGTTATCTTATTCATGGAAATTGCTATACCTTATATTATTAGTGAGTGCAAAGGTAAAGATTTTCAGCGATATCTTAAAAATATCACTAACTTTGTAATCTGTTCTCATTCTTTTCAACTAACACTATTAAAAGGAGGAATATATGATTAAGCAAGATTATCTGATACGATTGATCCAGGAAATCATTTCTTTAATTGTGAACGCCCTGCTCCAGAAGAAAAAATACCGCTGGAGTGAATGGACTGAATATGACGATCTGACCAGGCAAATACTGGGTTTCCCTTCCGAAGACTTACTGGGAATGAATATAGAAGAATTAATTGACCGATACAAGGGCGACCCCAATGAAATGGGAAAGACGGAGCTTGCCGCCATGACCATGCTGAAGATATCCGACGATATGGGAACAGATGACCTTCTTCGGAAATCCAAACTTCGTCAGGACGGGCTTGCACTGCTCAAGTATGTACAAAAAGAAAGCAATAGCTTCTCTATACAGCGGGTACAACTGATTGATATGTTGGAGATGTCTCAACCGTAAGATTCTCAATTATTCTCACCCTATTGAGAATGTTTTCTCACCCCGGTGGGTATTTCTTCTCAATACGATGAGTATTTCTTCTCACTGTAGTGAGTATTTCTTCTCACAATGGTGAGAATCTCATCTCAATACGGTAAGTATTTCCCTGAAAAATGCCTATTTCCCCTTGAGTATTCCTTTTTCAGAAACAGCGCTTACCCGAAAGCAACCATAAACTCCACCACTGATATTTCCGGTAATAGAGGTAGGCGTAGGAGTATAGGCACCACCATCTGTACGTAACTGTTTCAGCATTTGCTCGTAAACATGATAACAGTCTTTAGAGATAGTCTGTGCCCATACATACAAAGAGTCACCCACAGGAATATATCCCCATCCATTAGGATAGCCGAAAGCATTTTCTCCGTCATCCACAATAAAGTCCACCACATCCTCTTCCAAATATTCATCACTTAAAATGGAAAAACGCCAATCCGAATCTCCTCCAAGTAAAACATTAGGGCGCGTAAATGTAAAGTGGGTATACGACCAAGGATAAAATGAGAACAAATAATAATTCTCTCCCGGTGGATTAATGAAACTAATACAAGGTGCATCAGTTTCTCCTTTTTCCCCTAAATCCACTTTCTTTACTTTAAGGCCGGTGATAATGAGAGGCTGTTCCATTTTCTGTGCTTCCGATTCAAAATGCTTGCCATCACAGTAAAAATCCAGCGAATAGGAATGTCCCACGATACCATATAGTTTAGTGGTCACATACATTCCATAGACGGCCCCCAAACTGAATCCAGAAGTCTCCTCTTTCCGCTTCGTATCATAATTATAATAATTATAATACACATCATAGCCTTCAAACCGAGGTGGCACATACTGAAGCGTATCCCTGATACCGTCCGTAACATCTGTAATAATGATTACAGCATCTTCTATACCTGCATAATCATATTCACCTGCCGATACGGCAGAAGGTCTTGTTAGATGAAAGAAGTAAGGTGGACGCTCATTCGTAACAATCCCTTCGAAGACAATAGCATCTGAGGTATATCCCGAAAAATCCACATCAACTATTCTTTCACACCCTGATATAAACGTTCCTAAAATCAAACACAAAATATAAGAAAGAGTCCTTGCCATATTATCAAAATTTAATAGTATAGGTTAGCGATGGTACAATACCATAAAGATATAATTTATAGATACGAGGCTTTGAAAAAGAAGAATATCCGTCACGTCCTGCATACATAGAAAAAACATTTCTTCGGTTATACGCATTGATCACTGAAAGAGAAAGACTTCGATTTTTCCATCGATAAGTTGTTGAAAGATCCAACTGATGAAACGATGGAGCACGATATCCGTTTCTGCCCGAATAAATGTAGAATACAGCCTGATGAAAATAATATTTCCCCACCGGCAACGTCAAGTTCATTCCCGAAGCATAGGAGAAAGTAGACGATAATGACCAATGAGACCCAAAATTCCAGTTCAGAAATAACTTCAGATTGTGTGGGCGATCGT
This sequence comes from uncultured Bacteroides sp., assembly GCA_900557355.1. Taxonomy (GTDB): domain Bacteria; phylum Bacteroidota; class Bacteroidia; order Bacteroidales; family Bacteroidaceae; genus Bacteroides. The sequence continues at coordinate 8,264 of USSR01000159.1, read as the reverse complement.
ATACCGGTTTGTATTCCTCCCCATTAATCTTGTTTCGGGCACGCGAAAGCGTATAACTGAGCCATCCCGTCAATATTCCACGGTTTTTAGAAAAGTAAAATTCCAGTCCGGTGCCTTGGGCAGTGCCACTCTCCACTTCTTTTTCAATCCGGTCGTTCTGGAATATATTGGCATTCTCTACATAATCCACCACATGACGCATCTTCCGGATATAAGCCTCTACCGACAGAGTGTATTCCCTTTGAGAAAAATGATATTCATACCCCAATGCCACCTGCCGCATTACAGAAGGTTGCAATAACGCATTGGCAGGTATCCACATGTCCGAAGGTATTCCTACCGAAGAGTTGGACAGCATATGTATGCTCTGCGCTGCTTGCGTATAAGAAAGAGTGAAGCGACTGGACACATCAGGCATATAGGCCAATTCCGCCCGGGGTTCAGGAACCACATACGTTTTTGCCCCATAAGAAGAAGTTCCCGGAGCATGCAGCACAGACAAACGGATTCCTGCATTCAGTTGGAAACGGGAAAGGAATTTATATTCACTTTCTGCATAGAGTCCCATATCCCACAGCATCTTTCTGGGCAAGCGCGAAGGCATCACATTAGAATCTTCATTAGCTCTTGTCACCGCACCGGGCATCGTAGTGAAATAATGCGCACTTACTCCCGTTTTCAGACTCAATGAGTTGTCCAAATGCGTCTCCCAATCCGATTTCAACTGGTAAGACTGCATATCTGATTTCCATAAATATTGCAATCCGTCTGCCAGGGATTTATACTTATAATAATAGTTACTAAAGATGGCACTTGTATTCACATTAGTCCGGTCATTCAGAATATGATTCCAGCGCACAGTAGCGGTCGCATTGCCCCAATCCATTCCATAGTCTTTGACCAGTTTGTTGAAAACAGTATGATCTCCTCCACTATATAACGAAAAGAAAAGGCGGTTACGATCATTCAATGCCATATTCACTTTAGCATTCACATCATAAAACCACATTTGTGGCTTAGATGTCAGATCGCCCCCCAATAAACTAAGTGTAGCTCCGGGATAACCAAACCTGCCGGAAACCAGATAAGAACCTTTTTTCAACGGACCTTCCAATAAGACTTTAGAAGATATTAATCCCAAGCTCGCGCTCCGATTACGCTCTTTACTATTACCTTCACGCATACGGACATCAATCACCGACGAGGAACGTCCGCCGTATTTCAATGGAAAGTAAGATTTATAGAGGTCTACTTTTTGAATAGCATCATTGTTAAACACAGAAAAAAAGGATAACACATGGCTTGGATTATAAACCACTGCTTCGTCCAGTAAAACTAAGTTTCCCCATTGATTGCTTCCTCTTACCGAAATATTGTTGGCTCCCTCGTTACCACTTTGTACCCCGGGCAAGAATTGTAAAGTCTTCATCAAATCCGCCTCTCCCCCCACAACAGGCAAGGCTTGTATCTCCTTTGCATCCAGCATAAACTGCCCGCCATGTTTTCTTGCTCCCACCACTTCAACTCCTTTCAGCAGATAATCGTTGGGGTGCAATGCTATATCCACCACCGCATTGTCTGACAGTTGCAACGTATCCGACCAGGTAGTATACCCCAACATGGAGCATTGAAGCACACACCTCCCTGCCTGGATAGTAATGGAATAAAGCCCATAAGCATTTGTAGCCATACCTATACTCGAGTTCTTTTCCAGCACATTAGCATCAGAGAGGGCTTCACCTGTCTTTGCATCCGTCACACGCCCCCGTACAATTATTTTTTGAGCAAAGGAAGTGTGCAGGCACAGAAAAAGGAAACATAAATAAAGAGATAAAATTTTCATTTGTTTTGCAATTCTTTATCTAACAGTTTAGTCAATTCTTCATAAGAGTTTGTTATGTAAACCAAACGATTATTGATTATTATGGTAGGAGTGGCAAACAATCCCCGCTCCATCAGTTTATTAATAGTATGATTTACATTATTATAAGTTTCAGCAGACTGTAAATCTTGCTTATATCCGGCTACATCTAATCCTAAATTCTTTGCAAGTCCCAAAATATATGCAGAGTCCGGCAAAGCATTATATGAGAATATGGCATCATGAAACTCCCAAAATTTCCCATATTTACCAGCTGCTTCACAAGCTAATGAAGCAAGATTCGGTTCATCTGCAAAACTAACAAAGCCAAATTTCACCCGGTCATGGTATTTATCATAAATACGTTTCAAGGTTTTCTCAAATTCAGCACAACGTTTACAACTGAAATCTGATGCTACTATCAGATGGGTAGCAGCATCAAGATTTCCTCTATACTGCACACACAAATCGGCGACAACACATTTAGGCTGTTTAGGAGGATAAACATATCGTTTAATTTGTGCTTTATTAAATAGCGAATCTGCTAAATGCCGGATTAAGACACTCCGCATACTATTCTTTAAGGACAAGTCCGCTGTATCTGCTCCCGTTAAGGCTGTCATAATACTATCAACATAAGTATCCAGATACTCATCAACAAGAATACTCCGTTCAAGAGCCTCATATTCAATCAATTTTCGTTTGATTAAATCATCTAAGGCTCTCATCTTTATTTCATAAGCCATATTCAATAAATCGAAGGTCTCTTGTGTTGTCACCTGAGACAATTCTGAAGCATAAAGTTTATGTCCATTTATTTCAGCAACAACTTCTTCGCTACCTTTGGAACAAGAATACAGCAACACAGCCAACATTAATAACAATATCTGTTTCATTTAATTAGCAGTTATCATCCTTGGATGATATATATTCTTATTCTTGAAATAATCAAGATTTGTATTTAATGTTATACTATACAACGTATTTTTGCCTGTATTTAAACCATATTCACCATAAAGAGTTTCTGATGCCAAATCTTTAGTAAAAGTATATCCAGTATATAATTTAGCCCAATTCTTATTACTCGAATCTTCATCATCAAAGAGGATTTTTCCCATCGTTCCAGCTAGTGAGCCACAGATAACTCCATAATTTATACGAGTTTTAGGGCCAAATTGTCCACTTGTCATAGTACTTGGTACACCTCGTCTATCAGGAAAAGCCCATGCTAAAACAACATTATTATCTATTTTAGTATATCCCATAGATATGGCTTTTGCAGAGTTATATTTAGGATGTGTCCCCCAAGCATCATTAATCGGACGTTTATCATCACAATCATGATAACGTGCTATAATTTTCATCTGAGGATAAGTAAAACTAAAATCCGCTCTATTGTAATTTATATGCTTAACAAGAAATACTCCCCCAGGATAATACTGACTTGCCTCAGTTAAACAAAATCTTAAAACAACATTACCGTTACTATCAACATATGAATCCCCTACTGAGCCTTCAGTCTTGGACTTCGACCTAGTATCTTCCGTATCAATACGAACATCCAACTCAGCATAAACCCCGCAAGTGCCAACCCTAAAAACCCCTACTACATCATCGGAAGCACTATAAACAGTTCGCATCACTTTTTCTTTTGCTACAGATGTACGGTTCATTAACTCTGTTACATAATCATCCATAAGCTGCTGAATAGTTTCCTCATCCGCTACCGTTTCTATTTTTAAAGAATCAGTATCTTCTTCAATCGCTCTGGTTGATACCTCATAATCTGTAGCTGCCTTAGCTAACTCCAAATCATTTTCTAACAAATCATAACTATTACTGCATGAGTAACATGTCAATGCTCCTAAAAGAGTGAATAATAAATGTTTTTTCATGTCTTTGAATGGTTAAGCTACACTATTAGCTTTAAATTAAAAATCAAAATCTCCGTATAATATAGTCTCTCCAATAATTATCTCTAAACGATATTCTGAATTTTCTTCTAATAATCCGCCCATGTTCAATACAATATTACTTGATATTGTATGTAGTTCAGAGTAAATAATTTCATCTGTTGAAAGATTGGTCACAGAAATAGAGACATCGTTCGGACAGCCCTCAAAATTAAGTAATAACAGTTCATTGCTAATATCTAAATAAGCAGAAACAAATAAATTAGCAGAGCGTAATACACCATCAGACGTAGTACTCTTCTTCAGTACTATACTTTTCCCAGACTCTTGAAGAGCTGCACTTCCATTTAAAAATGATGATAAAAACAGTAACAATAACAAAGTTCTCGCTTTCATATACAATAATAAGATTTAATTATTTTCACAAATAACTTAATCATTTACATGAAAACAAAAAAAAGTGAGGTAACAATAGTAACAGAATTTATAAAACAAGAGTAACAATGGTAACAATTATCGTTATAAACCATTGATTATCAGCAACCAAAAATACGTTCAAACAATTTAGTATCCATCTTATTCTTTATACGGCTTTTTCTTGTTTTCATAGCATCCGGAGTAGATCTCATTAGATCCCAGATTACTTCTTTAGGAGTATCCAGAAAGACTAATATACAATACAATAAATCATTACTAGTCAAAGTTGTATAGCGTTCTTTAAAATCAGTCATGACATCTACAAAAGTCCTCCGAATATCACTAATAATCTTCAATCTATAATCAGCAATTAACAAAATACGGGTTTTAGGAGTTGACTCTTTAAGTTCACATAGTTTTTGGTAACCATTAGTCGCTCTAAACAGAGACATACATATCGCAAATCGCTCCTCTTCTAATTTATACAATTCCATATTATTGTCTTTAGTCATATCATCTGACTCTTCGTGTAGCAACATTGTTTCAATACGATTTTCTATTAATTGTTGCTGTAAAGATACATACTTCTTTTGCCGAAGTCTATCACGCCAGAAGTATAACATTATTAAAATGAATGCTAACGATAAAAAGACAATCACCAAACTCCCAACCACCCGTTGATTCTTAGCAGTCAACTTATATCTATGCAACTCAACTAAATGATTATCCATCAATCTGTCAATCTCCGCACGATCATTCATTATTTGAATAGAATCATAAAAAGTTATAAAGGAGTCAGCATATAAAGTGGAGCTTTCCCAGTCTTTCATTCTTTTACTCTCCAAAAACAGGGAGTGATAAGATGATGTCTTAACATATGCATTAGAAGAACCTGCTCCTATACTCCAATAATAAGCAGCAGAATCTTTCTTGTTCATTTTGTCCATAATATCACCTTTGATAGAACAGGCTGCCGTATAACCTTCGCCTTCGGATAAATAATCTAAAGCCCTTGATATACAAGTATCAGCATCTACAAACTTATTTTGCTCATTATAAATTTTAGCCATATTTTTATATATAGCTGATAACAGCCCTGAATGATTCAAAGAAAAAGCTATTGGCAACGCTTGTTGATAATAATAGTACGCACTATCCCATTGACGCTCCAATAAAAAAGCATTTCCTATATTTTTTAAATTATAGCATGTACGTAAAGAGTCCCATCCTACACAAAGCGTATGTGCTTTCTCATACATAGATAAAGCTATTTTATTCAAGTCCTGTTCACTATAGCAGTCACCTAAATGGCTATATATCATGGATGAGAATACCGGATTCCTACCTTCAGGCATTACATCCACAGCTTTCAAATAAAAATCAATAGCTGCCGGTAGCTTTTTCTGTTCCAGATAAACACAACCCAGATAGAAATAAGATTTTGCAAGTTTCTCCTTATCTCTATTATTTTTATAATAATCTATGGCTATTTGTATCGAAGAATCGTTTTGTAATACATAGTTCTTATACTTTGCTTGCGTTAACAACAAATTATAAAAAGCCTTATCCGCATTCTTTATCTTTTGTAGATCAGAAAATTGTTCAAGTAAATAGAGTGAACTATCAGGACGAGATTGCATTAAAGAGTCTATTAATAATAAAGCCGGATTTATAGCATCTACTTCTCTTTTACATGAACTAAACACAGATATTGTTATTAATAAGAAAAAGAATAATAGTTTTTTCATAAATAGTTCCTTTTATCGTTGCATTTCTATAACTATTCAAGTGCCATATACTGATAATAAGTAGTTATACATCCCTACAAAGATATGAACAAATTATAAATGGAAGGCATATTTGCCTTTATAATTACATCTGAAAAACATTTATTTGTCAGATTGTCGTATTTTCATTTTATAAGTTAAGGTACATACAGATTCAACTAATTAACATGTTGGAGACATCGGAAGCATAAGGCAAACGTGCGTCTCTTTCCAGTTCATCAATAAGAAGAAGGAGATTTTTCTTTCTATCCGGTGGACAAATCTTATCCTCCTAAAAAAGTCCTCCATGAAGGAAAAATAGTAACCCGGCGCAAAGCATTAGTAGAGTAATTTTACACTCAGCATCCACTGAATTAAGAAATTCACTGAATGGTTAATCGTATAACCAATTTTACTCTAATGCTTATGAAAAATGTATTAAAACTTATTTTGTCTTCTTTGTTAATGTTCCCATTCACTATGAATGCCCAACAGCAAGATTTTCCGGCAGGAACCACTCCCAATGAACATAACATCAATGGAGCTGATTATCCCCGTATAGGTGAAGACAGACGTGTACACTTCAGAATACACGCTCCCAATGCCCAGAAAGTAGAAATCAGTTTCCGAGGTGAAATGACTAAAGAGGCAGACGGATATTGGTCGCTCGTATCAAAAGAACCTGAAGTAATAGGCTTCCACTACTATCAGGTAATAATAGACGGAGTAAGTGCCGCCGATCCCAATGGTAAACCATTTTTCGGTATGGGCAAATGGGTAAGTGGTATTGAAATCCCGGAGAAAGGTGTGGACTACTATTCCATCAAGAACGTACCTCACGGACTGATCAGCCAAAGCTGGTACTACTCTGATATCCGCAAAGAATGGCGCAGATGTATCGTCTATACTCCGGCGGAATATGACAAGAACCCTACCAAGAAGTATCCGGTGCTCTATCTGCAACATGGTATGGGAGAAAACGAAACGAGTTGGGCAAACCAGGGCAAAATGAATTTTATTATGGATAACCTGATTGCTGAAGGTAAAGCCAAACCAATGATCGTAGTCATGGACAATGGAAATATTGAAGTATTCAAGACCAATTCGGGTGAGACTCCTGAGGATGCGAGAAAAAGATTTGGTGCAGAGTTTCCTGCTATTTTAGTGAATGAAATCATTCCTCATATCGAATCCAATTTCCGGACACTGACCGATAGGGATAATCGCGCCATGGCCGGACTTTCCTGGGGTGGACTTCTTACTTTCAACACCACCCTGAACAATCTGGATAAATTTGCTTATATCGGCGGATTTAGCGGAGCAGGCAGCATCGATCTGAAGCAACTTGATACCGTGTACGGCGGTGTATTCAAAAATCGCAAGGCATTCAACGACAAGGTACACGTCTTCTTCCTGGGCATCGGTTCGGAAGAACATCCGGAAAGGACCAAGAACCTCAGCGACGGCTTGCAGGCCGCAGGAATCAATACGATCTATTACGAATCGCCGGGCACTGCCCACGAGTTCCTCACCTGGCGCAGATGCCTGAAAGAATTTGCTCCCCTATTATTTAAAACGAAATAATGTATAATCCATAAAACAGACTATAACAAGATGAATATCTTCCATCTAAAATCATTCCTGGCGGCTTGTATCGCGGTTATGATGGGTATACATGGCTATGCTCAAGAGAGTGAAGCGTCCCCCCGGTTGTCAGACTACTTTTCTCCGGCAACCTCGAATACAATATCTCCGGACAATGAAGGCTTTATCCAGCGCTGGCTATTGCTGGAACCCATCAACAAGCCCAACCGTTCCAATACGGTATTTACCGACAGTTACATTCGCGAAGCATTTGCAACCGAGTATTTCTCCAATCAATTCACCGTCCTGCCCAAAGACGGGGATAAAGTGAAAGTAGGCAAACAGAAGCTGGCTTGGCATGCGTTGGACAGCAAACTGTTCAACGTGAAGCTCTTCCGTTTTGCCTCCGGCCTGAAGAAGCAAGTGTACGGAGTGCTGTTCTGGGTAGTCACAGTCATCGAATGTCCCGAAGACATGGAAAACATCCGGATGTCAGTAGGTTCCAACTCCGCATCCATGTGGTGGCTGAACGGTGAGGAAGCCGTAATCCTTTCGGGCGACCGGCGTATGGTCAAAGATGACTGCCTCTCACGCCGGCTGACCTTAAAGAAGGGCAAGAACATCATTCGCGGAGCCGTCATCAACGGTCCCGGAATGAGCGATTTCTGCGTTCGCTTCCTCAATGAGAATGGAACACCCGTTAAAAACATTACTATCAGCCGC
>USSR01000158.1 GCA_900557355.1 uncultured Bacteroides sp. | reverse complement strand
CTTCCGTTCATGGCTTGTTCCAGCAGATAATATTCGTAACGGCTGAAACTACGTACATTCTTTGCGCTGTCCTGTCCCATCAGGCGATTATCACATATGGAAAGGAGAGTGAGTAATGAATCAAGTTGCTTCTCCTTTTTCCGGGGATAGGCGTACAGAAACTTCTGATCGGGAGCATTCTTTTCCGATGGAATGACGGAAAACAGGGAATCTATCAGCAACGTATCCCCCGGTACACCGATACAACGGCTGATGAAAACCTCACGTCGGGAAATGACAGACTCTGAAAGATTAGCCGGATTGTTGAAGACGATAATGTCTTCCTTTTCTACGGGACTGTCTCCCCAACGATGATAATGCCACAACGCCATGAGGGGAAGGCGCAGTCCATAGCTCCATTTATTTACCAAGATACGTTCTCCCTGAAACAGGGAGTTCTCCATGCCCGCTGAAGGAATAAGGTAGGAAGTCATAACGCAACCCCGGAGTAACACTACAACGAGTATTATTCCGATGATTGCTCCCGTTATCTTCCATGCTTTTTTCATTTCAGGCGTTTACTTTACCCACTTAAATATTCGGTTCCAACGGATTTTACCGTCAAACCAGCCGCGATCCTTATCGAGTGACAGCCAAACTACAATCGGCTTACCTACGACATGATCTTCCGGAACGAATCCCCAGGAACGGGCATCGGCAGAGTTGTGGCGATTATCACCCATCATCCAGTAATAGTCCATCTTGAAGGTATATTCGTCTGTCTTTTTACCGTTGATGTAGATACCATCCTCTTTTACTTCCAGCGTATTGCCTTCGTATGCTCTGATAGGACGTTCGTAGATGGGCAGATTATCCTCGGTCAGTTTGATGGTAGCGCCTTTCTTCGGTATCCAGATTGGGCCGTAGTTATTGCGATCCCACTTTGTATAGAGATTCAGCGGATACATCTGGCCGGTGAACATTTCCGGTTCCATGACAATGCGGCTGACCAGTTTCTTATTTGCAGATAGCGTTTCAAGCATTTTCTTTGTCAGCGGCAGATCATAGGTAGGAGCCAGGCGCCCTTGTGCATCACGGTGGGTTAATCCCATCTCCATTAACAGGCTTTCGTTAGTGACCATTGCCTGATCGTCCTTACTGATGCCCAGTTCGCGGAACATATCTTCTGTGATGTACGGGCCTGTGGTCTGTACCAGATAGTTGAGTTGCATGTCTTCCGGGTTTTCAAGGGGCTTCCCGTCGATATAGACTTGGGCATCCCTGATTTCAAGTGTATCTCCCGGTAATCCGACGCAACGTTTTACATAGTTCTCGCGGCGGTCTACAGGGCGGACAACAACGTCACCATACATTTTAGGATTGGAAAGTATCAGGTTTCTTCCGGCATTGTAGTACAAATCGTAAACGGCACGTTGTTGCTTACGCGTCAGACTGTCCATATTTACGGGATTCGGATACATTCGCTGCCCTTCGTTGTAGGCAAGGGAATAGAAGTCCGTTTGCTGATAATTGGTGGCTACGGTATCTCCCGCAGGGAAATTGAAGACTACGATATCATTCCGTTTCACTTTGCCCAGACCCGGAACACGCTTGTAGTCCCATTGGGGCCACTCAATGTACGATTTGGTATTTACCAGTGGCAGGGTGTGCTGAGCCAGCGGCATGGACAACGGCGTATTGGGCACGCGCGGACCGTAACTTAATTTGCTGACGTAGAGGTAATCGCCTACTAACAATGATTTCTCTAGTGAAGAAGAAGGTATCTGATAATTCTGGAATACGTAGATATTGACGAAGTAAACAGCTACCAATGCAAACACGATAGCATCTACCCAACTCATCACGCTGCGTACAGCCGGGTTCTCTGATTTTTTCCAGAAGCCCCAGGGAATTTTTTTGCTGATGTAAATGTCGAAGATAAAAGGTACGACGATCAATCCCAGCCAGCTTTTCACCCATATCAGGAAAGCGAGGTAAAGTACGGTGACGATTGCGAATTTAACCCATTGGGCGCGAGTTGCTTTTCTCATTTTAGCTTGTTATTTATGGTCTGTTTTATTATTTCAGGAAAGGGAACAAGTCGCTCATTCCCAGATAACCTTCCTTATTAGCAGTAAATTCGGCAGCGAGTACGGCACCCAGCGCAAAACCTTTGCGGTTCTTGGCATCGTGCGTAAGGATAATGCTGTCAGCTTCCGATTCGTAGCGGATTACGTGGATACCCGGCACTTCCCCTTCACGGATAGAGCTGACGGGTAGTTCATTGGCCGCACATTCGGTAGAACCTGAAACGGTTCCATCCGCTGCCTGCATGGTTCCTTTCACCCAACGGTCTTTGCGGTCTATATTGTCGAGGATACCTTCGGCAAGGGTGATAGCCGTACCGCTTGGAGCATCCAGTTTGTGGATATGGTGTGTTTCGCTCATTGTCACATCGTAAGCCGGAAACTGGTTCATTATTTTTGCCAGATATTTATTCACAGCAGAGAAGATGCTGACGCCCAGACTGAAATTCGACGCCCAGAATAGCGTTTTACCTCCTTTGGTACAAAGCTCTTTGATTTCATCGCCATGTTCGTCCATCCAACCCGTACTGCCGGAAACTAACTTCACACCGGCTTCGAAAGCCTTTATATAATTATTGTAGGCTACCATGGGGTTGGTGAATTCTATGGCAACATCAGCGCTCTTGAAAGCATCCGATTTAAAATCCTCCTGGTTATCTACATCGATGATGCTGACAATCTCGTGTCCGCGACTAAGGGCAATCTTCTCGATTTCCTTACCCATTCTTCCATAACCGATTAATGCTATTTTCATTCTTTCTTCTGTTTTAATTCACTTTATCAACATTTTATAGGTCGCAAAGGTAATGTTTTTCTTACATTTGCGGGCAATATTAACTTCTTGTTAACAATGGAACTACTATTGCATTATGTCTGGAAGCATAAAATCTTTCCTTTGAAGATGCTTCGGACGACTACCGGCAAGCCGGTTGAGGTGATAGATGCCGGACTACCGAACACGAATGCAGGCCCCGACTTCTTTAATGCCAAACTGAAAATAGACGGTACCCTCTGGGTGGGAAACGTTGAAGTACATACTGTTGCCTCCGACTGGATGCGGCATGGGCACGATAAAGATGTTGCTTATGATAATGTGATCCTGCATGTAGCGGAGACTGTAGATTGCGAAGTGTTTCGTGCGAACGGTGCATCGGTACCCCAGTTGCAGCTTTCTTGCCCCGAGCCCATCCGTCGGCACTATACCGAGCTGAGCCATGCGGAGATTTATCCTCCTTGCTATTCCATATTAGCTTCTCTTCCGAAATTAACAGTCCATTCTTGGCTTTCTGCTTTGCAGGTGGAACGCTTTGAACAGAAGGCCCGTGTTATTGCCGCCCGATTGGAGCATTGCAATAATCATTGGGAAGATGTATTCTTCATTACCTTGTCCCGTAACTTTGGTTTCGGGCTGAATGGGGATGCTTTTGAGGCATGGGCCAATCATTTACCTTTCCGGGCGATAGATAAGCACCGAGATAATCTCTTTCAGGTGGAAGCTTTCTTCTTCGGACAAGCGGGGCTGCTGGATGAGGAATTGCCGGATGAGGATGAATATTACCGGAAGTTACAGAAAGAGTTCAGCTATTTGCAGCATAAGTTTGAATTATCAGCTCCAATGCCCGCCACCCAATGGCGTTTTCTCCGTTTGCGTCCCGGCAATTTTCCCCATGTCCGGCTGGCACAGTTGGCAAGCCTATATTATAGGGAACGTTCGTTGTTCTCCCGCATCATGGAAGCGGAAACGCTGGAAGCTGTCCGGAAACTACTGACTGTTAGTACCTCTCCGTATTGGGAAGAGCATTTTAATTTTAAAAAGACTTCTCCCAGACAGGAAAAACAAGTCGGAAAGAATGCACAAAACCTGATTGTGATTAACACTGTCATTCCTTTCCTCTATGCTTACGGTTTGCATAAAGCAGACGAAGCACTCTGCGAACGTGCCACCCGTTTTCTTGAGAGCCTGAAGGCAGAAGATAATCACATCATTCGCCATTGGAGTGGGGCAGGGCTGCCTGTATCTACTGCTGCCGACTCGCAAGCCTTACTGCAACTTCAGAAAGAGTATTGCGATAAGAAAGACTGTCTGCGCTGTCGCTTTGGGTTTGAGTATCTGCGGCAAAAATAAGCTTGCTTATTTTTGTATCGCTTTCGGATTTTGCATTATCTTTGCGCCTGATTAATAACCCCTTTGACATTGTAACCAGATGAAGGCAATTCACTTTGTATTTTGTCTTTTTGCGGTACTTATGCTGACGACTATGAATGGTCATGCTGCCGCAACTAATGAGGACTTCCAAGTATTCCTCAAGAAATTTACTTCTAGTGCCTCTTTCCAGTATTCCCGTATCAAGTTTCCGCTGAAAACTCCCATTGCCCTGTTAGAGGAAGATGGTGAGACGGAGAAAACTTTTCCGTTTACACGTGAGAAGTGGGCTTTGCTGGGCGAAGATGCATTCAAAGAAGAGCGTATCACAGACGAGGAAGGAGGAGTTTATGTCTCCCGTTTCACAGTAAACAACCCCAAACATAAAGAATTTGAGGCAGGTTATGATGAGTCGGAAGCTTCCCTTCGTGTGGTGTTCGAACTAATTGACGGAAAGTGGTATGTCACCGATTGCTATACCGATTGGTATAACTTCGATCTTCCTATCAGTGAGTTGCCGGAAACTATCACTATGATAGAAGAAGAGAATAAGGCCTTTGAGGAGATGCATCCTTAAATTACTAAAATATACTTTTTCTGTACGATTTATGTGTCTTTTTCTCTAAAAAGTACCGTTTCTTTGCAATGTGGAAATATTGTAAACGAAACTAATACCGGAAATGACACATTCAACTTTCATACATATTCTGTGGAAATGTATTTTTCTTGTTCTCCCTTGTACTTTATTGGCGCAAGAGCGCGCTTCCTTAGGTCATTGGATTGCCGAAGACCAGTCGGGAATGATGGACTTCACTATCCGTGAAGATACGCTTGAACTTATTGTCCCCGAAGGGCTTACTTTATGGTATAAAGACCGCCTGACCGGTGATTATGAAATCAGTTATCATATTTGCATGGTGATGAATGGCGGAGAACACGACCGCCTGAGCGACATGAACTGTTTCTGGGCTGCAAATGATCCGAAACACCCCGGCAAATTATTAGCCCGCTCCACTTGGCGAAATGGTATCTTCCGTAATTATAATACATTGAATCTGTTCTATGTAGGCTATGGTGGTAATGATAATACCACTACCCGTTTCCGTCGTTACTACGGTCAGTTTTACGATATAGATGAAGCTCGCATCAAACCTTTGATTAAAGAATATACCGATCCCGTTCATCTATTGAAGCCAAACCGGTGGTATCATATCCGGATTCGTGTTCGAAATAATAGCACCACTTTCTTAGTAGATGATGAGGAACTTTTCCGTCTGCCTCTTGAAGCCGGTGCAGGCGATGGACATTTTGGCTTGCGCCTTCTTCAAAATCATGTCCGCTTCACGAATTTCCGTACCGAACATTTGAATTAACTCTATTAATATTCTCATACCATGATGACGAAACTTAATCTGATGAAATCTATCCTTGTTGCTGCATGTACTGTACTATTTTCCTTTAACCTGTCGGCACAGATTGTAAGGAATGAACGGTTACTCTCTTTTGAACAACCCGAGCTTCCTGCCGGTTTAAGCGCAACGAAAGCCACGCTCGGCATCAGCGACCGACATTATAAAGACGGTACACACAGTTTGCGATGGACCTTCGAACCTGGCTCTGTATTGACTCTTCAGCGTGATCTGAAGTTTGAGAAGAAAGACCCTACCGGAAAAGATACTTACCTTTCCGCTTTCATTGTTTGGGTGTACAACGCAAAAGCCCAAGATACTACTATTGAGTTTGAATTCCTGAAAGACGGAAAGAAGTGCACTTCTTTTCCTTTCGGTATTAACTTCACCGGCTGGCGTGCTGCCTGGGTCTGCTATGAGCGTGATATGCAAGGTATTCCTGAATCCGGGATGAATGAACTGCGCATCATTGCACCTGATGTAAAAGGAGAGCTGTTCATTGACCATCTGATAACTGCCAGTAAGGTGGATGCCCGTCAGCAAACAGCCGATGTGCAGGTACCCTTCGTTAATAAAGGAACCACCAACCATTGGCTGGTGATTTATGAACACTCCCTGTGGAAACCGGAAATAGCCCTTACTCTGGTTAGTGAGAAGGACAGACAAGATATGCAGTTGATGGAAAAACGTTTCCGTGATATGCTTTATACTCCTTCTAAACTTACAGAAAAAGAGATGGAAGGCATTCGTAAGAAATATGATTTCTATGGGATTACTTACAAGGACGGTGTTGTAAGCGGACTACCCATCTTCATGGTACGACAGGCAGAAGCTTACGAACGTATGTATCCCAACTGGGATAAAGGTATGTTTACCAAGTTAGGGATGGAGATGAGTGAGTATTTCAATCTGATGCGCCGGATAGCCTATGCCTATAACAATGCTTCGGATGCTGTGACAAAGGATGAACTGAAACAGAAGTTCCTAGCCATGTACGACCATATCACCGATCAGGGAGTAGCCTATGGCAGTTGTTGGGGGAATATCCATCATTACGGATACAGCATGCGCGGTTTGTATGTGGCCTACTTCCTGATGAAAGACGTATTGAGGGAAACCGGCAAACTGAATGAAGCGGAACGCACCTTGCGTTGGTATGCCATTACCAATGAAGTATATCCTAAACCCACGATCAATGGCATTGATATAGATACTTTCAATACACAGACACAGGGGCGCATGGCAAGTATCCTGATTATGGAAGATACTCCTGAAAAGCTTCAATATCTCCGTTCTTTCTCCCGCTGGATAGATTATGGTTGCCGTCCGGCACTCGGATTGGCCGGTTCTTTCAAAAAAGATGGTGCTTGTTTCCACCATCGCAATAACTATCCGGCTTATGCGGTCGGCGGTCTGGATGGTGCCACAAATATGATTTATCTGTTGAGCGGAACAGGATTCAAAGTATCTGAAATAGCACACGAAACAGTAAAGAATGCATTGCTCACCATGCGTTTCTATTGTAATACCAAACAGTGGGCTCTCTCCATGTCAGGACGCCATCCCAATGGAAAGGGACAGTTGATACCTATACAATATGCTACTTTGGCATTAGCTGGCACTCCCGATGGGAAACAAAAATACGATCCTGAATTGGCTGCTGCTTATCTGCGTCTGGTTTCTTATACGGAAACTCCTGATAAGAATACTCCTGACTATCTGCCGAAGGCATCTACCGCTTACGAACAAAAGCTAAAACAGCTATTTGAAGCACAGGGATTCCGCCCCGAACCCAATCCGCAAGGTAATCTGGCGTTAGGGTACGGTTGTGTTTCAGTACAGCGCCGGGATAACTGGGCAGCTGTGGTACGCGGACATTCCCGTTACCTTTGGGCAGCAGAACATTATCTGGATGCCAACTTCTTCGGTCGTTATTTGGCTCACGGCAGCATGCAAATATTAACCGGAAAGCCCGATGAAATGGTTACTTTTACCACCAGTGGCTGGCAAGAAGCAGGATTCGATTGGAACCGTTTCCCCGGTACGACGACTATTCATTTACCATTCGATCAGCTTCGCGCTAAAGTGATGAATGTAGATACTTTCTCCGGTATGGAAGAAATGCTTTATTCCGATGAGGCTTTTGCTGGTGGCTTGTCTCAGGCGAAATTAAATGGTAACTTCGGCATGAAGCTTCATGAGCATGACAAGTACAACGGCTCACACCGTGCCCGCAAGTCTTATCACTTCTTCAATGGAACGATTGTATGTCTGGGTACGGATATTGAGAATACAAATGAAGAGTTCCCGACAGAGACTACCGTTTTCCAATTGGCAGCCACTACTCCCGAAATGCATGATTACTGGGCAGCTTATAAAAGTGACGGACAGACCTATATCGATCCTAACGGAGTAGGTTATTATTTGTCGAAAAACTCGATGAAAGTGGCAAAATATGAAAAGAATTTCCCACAAGTTACTGTAGGTGAACGTAATCCGAAACCTACTTCCGGTGATTGGGTTTCATTGGTATTAGAGCATGGAAAGGCTCCGAAAGGTGCTTCCTATGAATATGCTGTCCTGCCCCGTACGGATGCAGCTTCCTTGAAAGCTTTCGCAAAGAAACCATCTTACAAGGTACTGCAACAGGACCGCAACGCCCATATCGTTCGTTCTCTGACTGATAAGCTGACCTCATACGTACTTTTTGAAACACCACAGACATTGCCTAAGGAGGGCTTGTTACAGAAAGCTGATACTTCCTGCCTCGTCATGATACGTGAAAACAGAGATAAACTTTTATTGACCGTTTCCCAACCGGACCAGGCACTATATCGGGGTCCGAGTGATGAGGCTTTTGGCAAGGATGGCAAACGTATGGAACGCAGCATTTATTCGCGTCCCTGGATTGACAATGATAGTGGTGAGATACCTGTAACCGTTACTTTAAAGGGTGAATGGAATGTTGCAGAGACCCCCTATTGCAAAATGATTTCCAAAGATAAGCAGCAAACGGTTCTGCGTTTTATATGTAGGGATGCCGCCAGCTTCGATGTGGAGTTGAAGAGATAATGAAATTAATCCTTAAAATAGCGCTGTGATGAAAGTAAAGAATATAATGTTGTGTGCAACGGCTCTCGCTCCTTCCTTGGTTTGGGCGAAAGAGTTGCCTAATATCATCTATATTGTAACCGATCAGCAGACCGCCTCTGCGATGAGTTGCATGGGAAACGATGACTTGCATACCCCGAATATGGATAAGCTGGCACAGGCAGGTATCCTGTTCCGTAATGCCTATTGCTCTACGCCCCTGAGTGGGCCTGCCAGAGCGGCTATGTTTACAGGCTATACTTCGCACGAAGTAGGACTTGCCCGAAACGGTACGCCGATACCGGACTCATTGCGTACCCGGACTTTGGGAACATTGATGCAGGATGCCGGTTATGATTGTATCTATGCCGGTAAATGGCATGTACATACAGCCTCCATGCCGGATAAAGAGTTCGGTTTTACTACTATCCATCCTCATAGTGATAATGGGCTGGCAGAAGCCTGTGTCGGTTTTCTGGAACAAAAACATACCAAACCCTTTTTCCTTGTGGCTGGATTCGATAACCCGCATAATATCTGTGAGTACGCGCGTAGCCAGAATTTGCCTTGGGGAAATATAGAAGACCTTCCACAGAATGAGTGGCCGGGACTACCTCTTAATTTCGCTAAGAATCCCTATGACGCTGATGTTATCAGTTATGAGCAGAGCTTGAATTATTCGGCTTATCCTACCCGTAACTACACTCCGGATGATTGGCGCCGTTACCGGAGCCTCTATTACCGTCTGGTTGAAAAGGTGGATGCAGAAATCGGTAAGATTCTGAATGCTGTGGACAAACAGGACTTATGGAAGAATACAGTCGTGATATTCACCAGTGATCATGGCGACGGAGTGGGAGCACACCATTGGAACCAGAAATCGGCTTTGTATGAAGAGGTGGTAAATATCCCTTTGATTGTAACCTTACCGGGGAAGAAGAATGCCGGCAAGGAGATGCCGCAACTCGTGAATAATGGTGTGGATTTCTTTGCAACAGTTTGTGACTGGACAGGTATCCGGCTTCCTGAAGGCCTGCATGGTGTCTCTTTCAGACCGTTGGTAGAGAAAGCCGATCCGTCGTTGAAGCATCAGGACTACATTGTGACTGAAACCACTTTCGATAAAGGCGGGAACACACGTGGCTGGGCTTTACGTACCTCTCGCTACAAATATGTGTTGTACGACAAAGGTCTTTATCGTGAACAACTCTTTGATATGGAAAAAGACCGCGGTGAAATGCGCAATCTCGCCATCGAGGAGAGATACAAAGAGATCCTGCTGCAACACCGTGAGTACCTGCACGACTGGATGAAATTGCATCATGTAGCGCAGATACGTAAAGATGTACATACGATTCCGGGCGTAAATCCGGAATAAGATCAATGATTACCCCAACAAGCTGCGGACTGCCGCCTGGTAAGTTTCCAGCTTGTTGGACTTATGAATTGCTTTTTTGGCTTTCCGGTCTCCATCCGGCATTAGATATTCCCAGAAGTTCTTCATTTTTGTCAGCAGCTGCTTGTCTCCCCCTTCCAGAAGATTACCATACTGGGCAAATACATCAGCATGGAACAGTCTGAGTCTCTCCTGCATATCCTTTTCGGAAAGCGGATGTCCCTGTTGATACTCCAAAGCTAAGGCGGGATTGGCAAGCAGTCCACGACCTATCATGATACCTGCCAGTTGTGGGAAACGTTCTCTGATGGCCTGTATATTTTCTACTGTAAGTAAATCACCGTTATAAATAAGCGGATGGCGGCATTCGTTGTAGAAGGCTTCAAAGCCTTTTAAGTCGACTTCCCCCTTATATTGTTGTTTACCCAGTCGGGGATGCATGATGATATGTGTCAGTGGCAGTTCATTCAGCAAGGGTAGCAAAGCCAGACATTCTTCCGCATTCTCCCAACCCAACCTCATCTTGACAGAGAACTGAAGGTCGGGGTGATTCTTTATGGCAGCAGTCAGCAACTCCCGTACCTCTTCGGGATAAGGAAGCATTCCTGAACCATTGTGCCGTTTAGCCAAAAGAGGGAAAGGACATCCCAGATTTATGTCCACATTCTTATATCCTTTTTCGATGAATAGGGCAATTATCTGCTCCATTTTGTCCACATCGGGCGCAATGAGTTGCGGAATAAGCTGCACGCCACGGTTGTTTTCCAAAGCAATCTCGCGCATGTCTTTTTTTCGGATTTCTCCGTGCTCTACACGTACAAAAGGGGTATAATAGCTCTCTATACCACCGAATATACGGGCATGCGCTTGTCGGTAAATAGCCTCGGTGTAACCTTGCAACGGGGCAAAATGAATGGGGAGGGTACTCTGCATATCAATCAGTTATTCAATATTTCTGCAAAGGTAACTATTTTAGCGGAATAACCATGTTCATTAAAATCATACCTGAACTATGCTTGAGCCATACTTGCTCCGTACCTATCCCATACTTTCTCCGTGTAGAGGTACCTCTGAGTGGAGAATGTACGGAGCAAGTCTGGTCTAAGTATAGCTCAAGTCTGGCTCAGATATGTAGCCGAGTAATTACTACAAATATTCTTTCGTGATTCTCAATTTTGCTGTAGGCTGAATTCTACAGGTTGTCCATGTTGGCAATGAACAGTGAGAATGGTATTCTTTCCGTCTGCTGTCAGGGTTACTTTTTCATTGGGCGTACTGATTTTCCATTTTCCTTTTAATTCCAGTCTCTTTTCAAGAACGCGGCTGGGATTTTTGGTGGTATATGCCTTTTCCTCAATATTTAGGTTGGGATCGCAAACGCTCATAATGAAATTCGCTTTGTCCCTCCTATACATAACCATCGTTTCTGCCGGAATAAGACTAAGCAGGCTATCCCGTTGA
>USSR01000157.1 GCA_900557355.1 uncultured Bacteroides sp. | reverse complement strand
TGCCTTTGTAGGCGTGTCTTGTATCCTTCTGATTCTTTCGAGGGAGCACTACAGAAAATTCTGTTTTTTCATGCGATGCTTTGGCAAATGGAGCATGGGCATAATGGCCTGGGGCGATTGGATATGGCTCTGTTCCCTTACTATAAGAAAGATATTGAAGAGGGGCGGCTTACGAGAGAAAAAGCTGAAGTCATTCTTCGGGAGATGATTGCTCTTATCGGATCGCAGACGCATCAAAAAAGCGCTACACTTTATGGAGATACCGGACAATATATCCTTTTGGGAGGTTTCGATAAAGAAGGTCGGAATGTGGAGAATGAGTTGACTCACCTTTTTCTGGGAATATTCGCCACACTTTCCATTCCTGATCCAAAACTGATTTTAAGAGTAAATAATCATACATCAAAGTCTGTCTATGACGCTACTGCCCGGTGTTTACTCAAAGGGAATGGGTCACCTCTGATTTTGAATGAGGATAAGGTGATACCTCTGATGGAGAGGTTTGGCTATGCTCCGGAAGATTGTTACAACTTAGGGACTAGCGCCTGTTGGGAGCCGCTAATCCTAGGGAAGAGTTTTGACCAGAATAATAATCTTAACAGTATTTCTCCTTTGAAAGCTGTCAATAATGCTATAATGATGGCGTCTTCTTATACAGCGGACTTTGAAGCCTTTATGCGGTTGTTTGAACAATGTCTGGAAGAGAATATCAGAAGTTGCGCTCACGACTTGGTAATGGATTGTTCTCCTTTGTTTACATTGTTGTTTTCGGATGCCACGAAGTCGGGAAAGGATATCAGTAAGGGAGGAGCGAAGTATGCTTATCATGGAATGTTAGTGGTCGGTTTGCCTAATACCATCAATGCTTTGCTTAATATAAAGGAACTGGTGTTTAAGCAAAAGTTACTTACTCTTAAAGAGTGCAAGGACGTGATAGAGCATAATTTTGAAAACGCGGCGGATCTTAGGGGCTTGCTTCAGTCGCAACCTCTCAAGTTTGGGAAAGTTGATGACAGTGTTTTGCGATTAACTAATCGGGTGAGTGATAAAATTGAATCAGTTGTTTCGAATATTCGCATCAATGGAAGGCGGGCAAAAGTGGGGTTTAGCTCACCCAACTATATTTCTCAAGCATTTGATATAGAAGCGTCTATGGATGGGCGTCGTTCGGGTGAACCTCTCTCTACGCATATATCGCCGGTTGGGAAAAATATTGATATTGTGGAGGTTATCAACTTTGCGTCTTTGATGAATTATGAGGGTTGTCGTATCAATGGAAATGTGGTGGACTTTATTATACCTGCGGCTTTTAATAGGCATGTGGATAAATTGAGCGAACTGTTGAATGACAGTGTGCAGCGTGGATTATACGAACTTCAGTTGAATGTGTTGGACAAAAATACATTAATTGATGCACGAAATCATCCGGAAAAGTATCCTAACTTAGTTGTTCGTGTATGGGGATTTAGCGCATATTTTAATGAACTTCCGGATGAATATAAAGTAAACCTAATAAATCGGGCAGAGGCGTATGAGTGCTGAACGGCAATTATTGGTAACAGCTGTTCAAAGAATGACTTTAGATGATGGAAGCGGTTTACGTACAACTGTGTTTTTTAAAGGGTGTCCTCTTAAGTGTCCTTGGTGCTGCAATCCGGAGACTCAATCCAGCAAACCTGAAACTTTTTACAATGAAGAAAGATGTGCAGTTTTTAAGGGGAGTAAATATTGTGGTAGTTGTAATGATGTTTTTAATTTGGAAAACACTTGTCCTTTTGGTGCGAGGGAATCTGTGGGCGAATGGTTTGCTTTGGATCAACTTAAAGCCAAAATTGAAGCGAGTGGGTATCGGAGGGTCACCTTCTCCGGAGGTGAGCCTTTGTTACAAGGTGAAAGTCTCTGTGCATTGATAAGAAGCTTGAAAGAGGAAGAATATAATATAGCAGTGGAAACCGCACTTTCTGTCCCCCCTCTTGCAGAAATGTTCCAGTGGGTGGATGAATGGATTGTTGATTTGAAATTTCAATCTCCTTATTATACTTTTTTCCCTACTATAAAATTATCTAATGCAACTTACCGATTGGTTGTATTTGCAGAACTGCTAGATAATATCGATTGGCTATCTTGGCTTGTCGAACAATTAAAGAACTATTCTGTAAACTCTATAGAATTATTGAGCTATCATACGTTGGGACACGCAAAATATCAACGATTGAAACGTTGCTTCTCAACATTTACGACTCCGACAGCAGAGGATATTTCAAGAATATCATCCGCACTTGTTGAAGCTGGTATAAAAACAAGATATTTACATATATGAAACAGTATGATTATTTGATAGTGGGTTCCGGACTTTTTGGATCCACTTTTGCCTGTATGGCTAAACGACAAGGTAAGAAATGTTTGGTCATTGATAAGCGTCCACAGCTGGGTGGCAATCTTTATTGTGAAAATATAGAAGGAATAAATGTTCACCAATATGGAGCGCATATCTTTCATACTTCAAACAAAGAAGTGTGGGATTTTGTCAACTCTATAGTGGAGTTTAACCGATATACCAATTCACCGGTGGCTAATTATAAAGGCAAACTTTATAATCTTCCCTTTAATATGAATACCTTCTATCAGATGTGGGGCGTGACAACTCCTCTTGAAGCTGAAGCTAAATTGGAGGAACAGCGGACGGAAGCAAAAGTTGCTCTTAATGGTCGTGAACCTGAAAATTTGGAAGAACAGGCGCAGCTTCTTATTGGAAAAGATATTTATGAAATACTCATCAAGGGATATACTGAAAAACAATGGGGACGATCTTGTACAGAATTGCCTGCTTTTATCATTCGTAGATTGCCGGTACGTATGGTATTCGATAATAACTATTTTAATGACAAATATCAAGGAATTCCAATCGGTGGCTATAATAAACTGATTGCTGGTCTATTGAATGGTGTAGAGTGTCGTCTGAATTGTGATTTTGGGGAGAATCGTGAAGAACTGACAGCTCTTGCCGATAAGATTGTTTATACAGGTGCGATAGATGAGTTCTATGGTTATCGTTTGGGGCGTTTGCAATATCGCACCGTATCTTTTGAAACAGAGATCTATGATACTGCCAACTATCAAGGTAATGCTGTAGTGAATTATACTGACCGAGGAGTACCCTATACTCGTATCATTGAGCATAAACATTTTGAGATGTTTGGTCAGCAACTTTTGGATTGTCCGAAAACTGTAGTTAGCAAAGAGTATTCTACAGAATGGAAACCTGGTATGGAGCCCTATTATCCAGTAAATGATACTCTAAATAATGATTTAGCCGATAAATATCGTGCATTAGCAGCTCACGAAAAAGATATCATCTTTGGAGGTCGATTGGCTGAATACAAATATTATGATATGGCTCCTATTGTGAAAAGGGTTTTTGAAATAGTTAAATCACAAGGTTTATAAAATGAAGAAATACATACTTATTATTAAAACTATAACAAATGATAAACTTAGTAAATCTTTAATAGGTGGTGGAGCAAGTGTTAAGGCTCCTCAAGATATACATAAAATTGCTTTACAAAATGGTTATGAAGAATATCCTATCATTTTGAGAGGGTATAAGAATAAGCTACTTTTTATTGTTGTTTTATTCCTAAAAATGATTCGTCTTGCTATCAATTTACCTAATGGTGCAACATTGTTGATTCAGTATCCAAGTTTAAATCCTAAAATGCTTTATTTTATTCTTCCTTTCTTGAAAAAAAAATATCTGATAACATTGTTGCATGATATTAATTCTGTAAGAGAAAAAGGGGAGCTATCGGGCTTTGAGAATAAGGTTTTGTCAAATTTTGATGAAATAATTGTGCATACACCTGAAATGCAAACTTATTTTGAGCAGCGATTGAGACCGGGTATTAAATATCATTATTTAGGTTGTTTCCCTTATATTGCAGTCCCAGATAAAGAAGCACGTCAGTTAAGTAAGCAGGTTTGTTTCGCAGGTAATATAGATAAGAGCGTGTTTTTTAGTGATTTTGTTTTTGAGAATAAAGATTTAGATCTTATAGTATATGGTTCTTGTTCCTCAAATAATGCTATGAAGAATAAATATGAGTATAAAGGAGTTTTTAAGCCTGATATAATTGGTCACTTAGAAGGGAGTTGGGGACTTGTTTGGGACGGAGATTCCACAGAAACCTGCTCTGGTACATGGGGGAGTTATCTTAAAATTATTGCACCTCATAAATTTTCGTTATATGTGTTAGCTGGATTACCATTAATAGTATGGAAGGATTCGGCGATGGCGAAATTGGTAGAGATGAAGAATATTGGTATTACCGTGACATCGCTTTCAGAGATTTCTGCTAGAATTTCTGCTGTTTCAGATAATGATTATAAAGAATATTGTGCTAATATTCTAAAATTCCAGCCAGTTCTATTGAAGGGTGAAAATGTGTGTTTGTAGAACATTGGGTATTATAGCCATATAGGAATGCATAATTTCTAGTAAATTTTATTATTATATGTTGGGTCTTAGCTTGGTAATAATTAATCGTGATATTAAGGAATATTGTTTTCCTTCCTTAATGGCTTTTTTTCTTATTTGTTCAAATTCAATTATTTTTCCTGGTATATATACATTACTCATTGCATTTGGGTATGTGGCATTTTACAAAATTAGATATGGAACCTTTACCATTAAATATTCAAAACTAAATATCTTATTTCTTTTAGCCTGCTATATTTCTGTATTTTCAAATTTATATATCGATTATCGCATTCTTATGTTTACTGGGATGATGCTTATTTGTGCACCATTTTATGTATCTAAAAAAGTCTTCTTATTTGAACGCAAAATTTTATCTGTAATTTTATTATTTTTTCCTGTTGTATCAATGATAGCTATGTATTGCTATCTAAAAGGCATAAATGCCTTTGCACAGGAGGGGGTACATATTGACCTCTCTTTTTCGGCTATTTATTATCATCCTATGTGGTTAGCTCCTATTGCAGGATTAGCTAATGTTATTTTGTTGTGGTGTCTATTTCAGTTACAAAATAAATGTTTCAGATGTATTGTGTTGTCTATTTTGTTACTGTCTATTTATGTCACTGTTGTTGCTGCATCTCGTACTGCTCTTTTTGCATCCGTGATAACTATGGTGTTATACATTGTATACAATGCAAGAAATGTTAAAAAAATAATATTGTATTTGTTGGTTATAGGATTTCTTGCAACAATATCGATTCCTGTATATCTTGAGCATTCAACTCAAATACAAAATAAGTTTGAAGGGGGAAAAGGTGAAAAATATGGTTCTCGCTCTGCCCATTTTGGAGAGGGGTTTGAAAAATTAAATGAATCTCCTCTTATTGGAAGTGGATTTGCAACGGCTTGGTATAGAGGCGTACTTCATAAAGGTCGATTGGAGAGTGGTAGCGGATGGTTGTCTATATTATTTCAATTAGGTGCCCTAGGTGCAATAATAATGTTATTCATTCTAAAGAAAGTAACTCGAGTTTTTAAATATATTAGACATGATCGAAGGTTACAATTGTTTGTTATTTCTTTACTTTTTCTGTGTTTGCATTCTTGTTTTGAGGGGTATTTATTAACTGTCGGTTATTATATAGGTTTTGTATTTTGGCTTCTAATTTCTCATATAATATGTTATCCGGATATGGTGAAGAAGTACAAATTAAATTTTGAATCATGAAAATGTTTTCTTTGGATACTTTTGTTTACAGTGTATTGTTCTTTTGTATTGATTGTGATGGGTTGAATCTATTTAAAATATTTAATATCATTCTATCTTCATTCAGTTGATGTTCATGTGTTAATAGCTTATTTGTTATGATCTTTTTTATTTGCAAAATCTTGTATTGAAATGAACTTATTTTTTTTCCAAAATTGTATTAGTCCGCATCAGATACCTTTTATCGAAGAACTGTCAGTTTTTACAGATGTTGATAGGGTAGTGGTGATAGCTCCTCGTGTGGATTACGATGATCGAAAGCTGATGGGATGGAAAGCTTCTAACCTGCTTAAAGTAAGTAATGTTGAGTTTATTATTGCTTCTTCTGTTGATCAGGTGAAAAAGTTATATGAGTCATGTAAAGGTGAGGATACCTATTGCTTCTTTTCAGGTATTAATGCTTTTGCAGAGGTTGTGTCTTGGATGAAACTTTCACTAAATTATCCTTTTAAACGTGGAGTGATCACAGAACCTCCTTTACTTTATCATTATCCTTTATGGCAACACAGCCTAAGGTTTGCGTTGAAGGATTGGAAATATGTAAAACATTTCAACTATCTATTGGTGATGGGAGATGAGTTTGTGAATTATTATAGATTTTGGAGTAAACGATGGAAAGTATTGCCTTTTATATATTGTACGGAATGGAAAGAGCGGACTTTGCCTGTACCTATAACTGAAAAGCTTAAGGTCCTTTATGTTGGTAGTTTTTCGGACAGAAAGAATGTTGTGGCAATGTTTAGTATATTAAGCCAGAAGAGCGAACTGGAGCTAGGCTTAGTGGGTGATGGTGAGAAACGTACATTGATAGAAACGATGAATAAAGAAGCTAAGGCGAAAGTTATTCTTTATGGTATGCAGCCTATGAATAGGATTTCAGAGATTATGCAACAGTATGATGTCTTAGTTTTACCTTCTAAGCATGATGGCTGGGGGGCTGTGGTAAACGAGGCGCTGACAATGGGATTATATGTGGTTACTAGTAATCATTGCGGGGCTTCATATTTACTAAAAGATAGACAGCAAGGAATTGTATTTAATTTGGAAAGCTCCTCAAGTTTGAATAATGTGATAGATACTTGTATTGCTAATCGTGATTGGATAAGGAAAACTGTAAATGAGCGAATCGCGTGGAGCAAAGATCATATTTCATGTAAGGCTGTGGCACATTATTTTATGCAGAATTTATAATCGAAAGTTTATGAAAGTAGTACACTATATTCCTTCTATTGGAAAATCAGGTGGGGGGGTAAGTGCATATTTACAGTTATTATCACATAATTTGGGACAGTTAGTGGAGTTGCATATTGTATGTCATCTCTGTGATAATGAATTGCAACTAACTAATTGCAAAGTGCATTATATAGAGAGCAGCATTAAGCATCCACTAAAGATGAAGCATGAGTTCTGCGCTTTGCTTGATAATTTAAAGCCTGATGTAGTACATGTTAATGGTTGCTGGATGTTACAATGTTCATGGACTGTGTTTTGGGCTAAAGCGAAAGGGTATCCGGTTGCTCTTTCACCGCATGGCATGCTTGAACCTTGGGATATCAAGAAGAATTATTGGATAAAGAAACTGCCTGCATTATTACTATATCAGAAACACAGCATCAAGATAAGTGATGTACTTGTAGCAACAGCAGAGAAAGAGAAAGAGAATCTTTTAGCATTGGGATATAATTCAAATGTAGCTGTTGTCCCCAATGGGGTAATCGTTGATGGTATTGGTTGCAAAGAATCGTGGGAAGAGCGGAAACAAATACTTTTCCTGGCACTTTATCGTAAGAATAAAGGTATTGACATTTTGATGGAAGCTGTAGCTAAAATAAAGCAACAACTTAATGGGTGGAAGATAGTGATAGCAGGTATTGAATCTGATTATACTGTAGTAGAGTTGAATGAAATGGCTATCCGATTAAATATATCAGATATGGTAGATGTTGTAGGCGGATTGTTCGGAGATGATAAGTGGGATGCTTATTGTTCTTCGGATGTGTTTGTACTTCCTACTCTTAATGAGAATTTTGGCATTGTGATAGCAGAATCGTATCTCTGTGGAACACCTGTAATTACTACGAAGGGAGCCCCTTGGTCGATGATTGAGAAGTATAACTGTGGATGGTGGATAGATAGAACTGTGGATGAATTAACTTATGCCATAATTGATTTTGTCCATACTCCTATTGAGAAGCGTAGACTGATGGGCCTGCGAGGTCGTCAATTGGTAAAGGAGCGCTTTGCAAGTGATATTGTTGCAAAGCAAATAGTAGAATTGTATAACTCAATAATATGACAAAAGATTTGATGGAGTTTAAAACTCCATATTCAAAGAGTAATAAATTACGTCGTTTAGTATGGGGCGTAGTTTGGACTTGTTTTGCCCGTCCATTTCCTCGCTCTATGGCGATGGGATGGAAACGTATGCTACTTCGTGCTTTTGGGGCTAAGATCGCGTCTACTGCTGTTGTGTATGCTACTGCTCGGGTATTTCAACCGTGGCTGCTAATAATGGATGATTATGCTTGTTTGGCCGATGGGGTAGACTGTTATAATGCAGCGCCCATTCATATAGGGCGTAATGCTACGGTAAGTCAACGGGCTTTTCTTTGTACTGCAGGGCATAATATTATGGACCCACATCATCATCAAATTGATGCTCCGATTGTAATTGAAGAACAGGCATGGGTATGTGCTGAAGCCTTTGTTATTCAAGGGGTCACGGTAGGTCAGGGAGCTGTATGTGCTGCTCGTGCAGTGGTGATTAAAGATGTTGAACCATGGACTGTGGTTGGAGGAAATCCAGCAAAGTTTATAAAGAAAAAAGTGTGGGGGGGGGGGGGTGAACCCTTATCTCTTATTTTATATAATCAGTCGGCTTGATGCTGCATAATATCATTGAGCTGACATGAAAGTAAATATAATAACAGGGCCTTTTGGCTGTCTACCCCCATATGCTATTGGAGCAGTGGAAAAATTATGGTACTCTATCGGTACAGATATGAGAAATAAGGGACATCAAGTCATCTTTATATCTAAGAAACCACTAAAAGAGAGTTCTATGGATGATAATCTTCTTCTGCATGGCTATGAAAGAACTGGATCTTGGGTAAAGGACTTTGTTCTGGATTTTGTTTTTTCAATAAAGGCATTAAGTAAAATGCCTAAATGTGATATGCTTGTGCTTAATTCAATATGGAGCCCTATTCTTTGTCTATTATTTAAATGGAAGTATCGTAGGGCTTTATATAATGTGGCACGATTTCCGAAGAAACAGATGGGGGCGTATTTTGCTATGAGTAGTTTGGCATGTGTGTCAACTGCAGTTTACAATGCATTAATAGAACAGAGTCCGAGTATGAAATCTAGGGCTTGTGTCATACCCAATCCGATTGATACTCATATATTCTGTAATGAACACATGGTAAAAACTCTTTCAGATAGTCCGGAAGTGGTTTATTCTGGCAGAGTACATAAAGAAAAGGGATTGGATATATTAGTAAAAGCAGTGACAAGACTCCATGAGGTGGGGATATCTGTTGGATTACGGATAATTGGTGCAACGAAAATAGAAGACGGAGGTAGTGGTGAAGACTATGTAGATTATTTAGAATCTTTAGTAAGAGGATACAGGATAACATGGGTGGAACCTATTTTCTCACCTAGTTTGTTGGCAAAAGAAATACGTAAAGGTGATATTTTTTGCTATCCTTCTATAGCTGGATTAGGTGAGACATTCGGTGTAGCCCCTCTTGAGGCAATGGGCTTAGGATTGGTTCCTATTGTTTCGAATTTAGATTGTTTTAAGGACTTTATAGTGGATAATGAGAACGGATTGGTCTTTGATCATACTGATGTACGATGTGATGAATTGTTAGCTAATTGTTTAATGCGCTTATTATCAGATGAAAAAATGTATTCAGAAATGTCAGCGAAAGCAATTAAAAAGTCTGCAGGTTTTAGTGTGAGTAGAGTGTCTGATATGTATATGAGTATTTTTAAAAAAGTATTAGGTGGTGAGTGAGCTTTATCGTAAAAATAAGAACCAACGTGATGCGTATTCTAGCCCATGGCCAAAGAAAGAAGCAATCATGATTCGTATATGGGAAGTGGTTTGGACACTTTTTGTAAGGTGGTTGCCAAAACCTTTTTATCGGTGGCATATATTTCTATTGAAACTGTTTGGTGCACATATTAGTGGTCATCCTTTTATTGCACCTACTGCCCGTATATATGCCCCATGGCTTTTAACCGTAGGAGATAGGTCTTGTATAGCGACTCGAAGCGAAATATATA
Source organism: uncultured Bacteroides sp. (assembly GCA_900557355.1). Taxonomy (GTDB): domain Bacteria; phylum Bacteroidota; class Bacteroidia; order Bacteroidales; family Bacteroidaceae; genus Bacteroides. The sequence continues at coordinate 1,579 of USSR01000157.1, read as the reverse complement.
ATTTGGGACCTGTTATTATAAAAGAAAGAGTAACCATAGCACAGTATGCTTATATCTGTAATGGATCCCATGACTTATCTGATAATAAATTACCTTTGGTTGTAGGTGATGTGGTTATTGACAATGATGTGTTTATTGGAGCAAGAGCCATAATTCTGCCAGGATTACATCTTTGTCGATATTCGGTTGTTGGTGCTGGCGCAGTACTTACCAAAAATACTACTGATTTTGGCATTTATGCAGGTAATCCTGCAAGATTTATAAAAGAAAGAAATATTTATGGTGAATAATCATTATTATGGTGGCTCTTATGTTGCATAAATCTCCTAAAATCTGTTTAGCTTGTTCGGCAGGCGGGCATTTACGTGAGCTACAATTGGCTATCGGTGCTATTCCCGAGCAATGGGATTGCTATTGGCTTACCTTAAAAACGACATCAACTAAAGCTTTTATGGCAGACAAGGAACATGTATTTTTAGTGAATTTTCAACCAGCAAAGAAATGGACACTGATAGTGAACTGTTTGCAAGCAATATTCTGGGTGCTGGTGAAACGCCCAGATGTAATCATTACTACAGGAGCTGGTGTGACTGTACCTACGGTTTTTTTCGCAAAAAAACTATTGGGGACAAAAGTAATATTTGTTAATTCGGCTGCTGATGTGACACATGCTTCTAAAACTCCCGTATGGATAGAACGGTATAGTGATCTATTTTTGGTCCAATGGGAAGAGATGCGGCAATTATTTCCTAATTCAATTTGTTGTGGTGTTTTATGATTTTTGCTAGTTTAGGTACAATGAACATAGCCTTCAATCGTATGGCAAAAGCCGTGGATGAATGGGCAGCTATAACTAAGGAAGAGGTGATAGTACAAACTGGGTATACAGATTATCCCTACAAACATGCGAAAGCTTTTAAATTTTGTACAAAGGAGCAGATGAAGGGTTATATTTCTAGAGCTGATATATTAATACTTCAAGGTGGTTGGGGAGCAATATCGGAAGCGATGGAATTGAGGAAAAGAATAGTTGTGATACCAAGATATGACAAGGTAGAGCATATCCATGACCAATTTCAATTAATTAGGAAATTGGATACTTTGGGATGTGTGCTAGGGGTATTTGACGAAAGGGAGCTTGCTGCAAAAATGGAACAGGCAAAAACTTTTGAGTTTAAGCAAATAGAGAAAGGAAACGCACAGAAACTGATTGAGAAGAAACTGCAGGAGTGGTTTCCGAGATGACAATAATTAGCGAGTTCAAAATAGAATCTTATGAAAGTATCTATAATAACGTCATGCTTTAATCGTGTGGCGACGATTCGTGGTGCTATAGAGAGTGTCTTGGCGCAGGACTATAATAACATAGAGTTTATTGTTGTAGATGGGGCGAGTACAGATGGTTCGTTAGAGATTATTAGAGAATATGAAGATCGTATATCAACTATTATCAGTGAGCCTGATCATGGTATGTATGAAGCCATCAATAAGGGAATTCGTGTGGCTACAGGTGATGTAATCGGATTGCTACATTCGGATGATTTCTTTTATGATAATGGGGTCATAAGCCGCATTGTGG
>USSR01000156.1 GCA_900557355.1 uncultured Bacteroides sp. | reverse complement strand
ACGCGGAGAAATTGGAAAACCTTTAGGATATTTCTATGGCTACAAGAGTCTCGGTATTTTCCAGAACCAAAAACAGATAGACGAATACAAAGGTGCCAAAGAAAATGGTGCTCAAACACAACCGGGAGATGTAATCTGGGCAGATGTCGATAAGAATGGAGTCATTGACTCGAATGACCGTACAGAAATTGGTAATCCCCACCCAGATATGACACTTGGATTCTCTTTCAATGTCAGCTGGAAAATGATTGACCTATCAGTTACTACTTATGGAGCCTTCGGCCAGCAAATACTTAAATGCTACAGAGATTATGCTAGTTCTCCATTACAGAACTTTACCACAGACATCCTAGAACGTTGGCACGGAGAAGGAACTTCCAACAAGTTACCACGCCTGGCAAGCACTGGTGGAAGCAACTGGTCTAAAGTTTCCGATATTTATGTAGAGAATGGAGATTATCTCAAAATCAAGAATATTACTATTGGAGTTGATATCAAGAAGATTTTCAAGAAAATCCCTCTGCAGCAGCTCAGACTTTATGCTACAGTCCAGAACTTATACACCTTTACCGGATATTCAGGTATGGACCCCGAAATCGGTTATGGTAGTGATTTTGGCTGGGTACAAGGCATAGATTTAGGATACTATCCGGAAGCCCGCACATGTATGCTTGGTTTAAATGTCAAATTCTAATTATATGAAAATATGAAAAAACTAATATATATACTATCTGCACTTTTCATACTCACGTCATGTGAAAGTTTCCTTGACACTGAGTTGCTTACAGATAAAACAACAGAGAACTTTCCGGAAACGGAGAAAGATGCCAACCAAATGTTGACGTCTATCTATGCAAAGTTATTGTTTGAAGATCCTGAAACATCTTCAGAATACTATACAGCCCAATTAGCCAGTGATGATTGCTTAGGCGGCAACCTCTCTTATTCCGGCAATTGCGCCACGAACTTCTTGCTTTATCAAGGAAACTTGAACAGCAGACTTGGCATCTGGGATCGTTGTTATCAACTCATAAATCGTGCCAACAATACGATTAACACGCTCGATAACGTAAAAAGCTGGTCAAGTGAATCTGAACGTTTACGTCACTTCGGCGAAGCTTATTTCCTCCGGGCATGGACCTACTATGAATTAGTAAAGATATTCGGCGGCGTTCCCCTTCGTACCACGATTGAAGCTGTAAACCTCCCGCGGGCATCCGTTGATGAAGTATATGCCTTGATTGCCTCTGATATAAAGAATGCAATTGAGATGATGCCTAACCAGATATATCCGGCCGGAAATGCCATGGCAGGCCATGCTACCAAGTATGCAGCCGAAGCACTTGCAGCACGAGTATTTCTATTCTATACCGGACGTTATGACAAGAAGACTTTACCTCTGACACCTGAAGGCGAAATTACAAAAGAACAAGTCATCAGTTGGCTGGAAGACTGTATAGATCATTCCGGACACAACCTCATTTCTGACCAACGTAACCTATGGGGATACACGAACTCTGCCACTAACAGCACCAGTTCCAAGAAGCAATATGCATACGCAGTGAAACATAAACTCGCCTGGGATGGCAATTCTTCCATTGAAACACTCTTTGCCAATAAGCACAATCTGACCTCTACATGGACCTACACATGGTTTGCCAATACTTGTGCAATGTTCTACTCCCCTTCCGGTGATGATGCCGACTGGAAAGAAGAAAGTTATCCGTTCAACTTTGGCTGGGGCGCAGGCCCGGTATCTCCCAGTATGGTTCAAGACTGGAAAGAGTGGTCTAAACAACAAACATTCCTAGATGGGTACACTGAAGACCCGCGTATTTCCGGTTCTATTTGGTCATACAAGGCTATGGACCCCAACAATGAAGGAAATGTTTTGGGAGACTTCCGTTTAGATGATTCGGAACCCGCATATACCGTTTCTTACCGCTATTACGAGCAGACCGGATATTTCAACAAGAAATACATCAATATCAATGCATATAATAGTAACGGAGTACTTGAAGCTTTTGGAAAAACATTACATCCGGGCATATCCAGCCAAACCTCCCCACAGTTACTGAATATTACCGACCTTATTCATATCCGCTTTGCCGATGTACTGCTGATGCATTCCGAACTAAAAGGAGATGCAACCGGTTTGAACAGAGTACGCCAACGTTCCCACTTAGCCCCTATCTCATACACATTGGATGCACTTAAACAGGAACGCCGTTGGGAGTTTGCTTTCGAATCCATCCGTTGGTGGGATCTGCTCCGCTGGTCTGGCCCAAGTCTGGAAGAGGCAGGAAATGCACTAAACCGCCAGACAGGCTTTGAAGTTATCAATGCCGCTGCTCTTACGCCTATGGTCAAGTACGATTATAAAAAACGTCTACAGCAAACCCAGGGTTACTGGCCTATACCTCAAATAGAAATAGACCGTTCCAATGGTGTACTCGAGCAAAATCCGGGTTGGGGACCTGATGCACAATTCAGTGATTGGACAAAAATGTAATGCCATTTAAAATCTCAATGATATGAAAACATTAAAAGCAATACTATTATTATTCGCGGCAATGGCTATAGTCACAGCCTGCGACCCTATGGAAGATGAATCCTTACGCGATAAATACATTACTAATGCCGGAGACCCTATCAGCAAGGAAGAACTGAACAACATATTATCCGTTACCCAGCCTATTCCCAACCAGGATGACGCTGTAGAAGGAGATCAATATGTAGTACTCAAAAACAACCGTCCTGAATTAGGAGGTATCTGGCACTATGGAGTCGGCACAAAGATTACCGGTAGCGATAATGATACGATCATATATGGTGCCAACGGAACTTATGAGATATATTATGAAGCTATTTCTAATGGTAAAATTGTAACCAGTGATATCTTTACCGTGACAGTCACCAATGTGTTTGACGAATGGATGGGGCTATTTACCGGAGCCAAAGACAAAGCTGATGCCGATGCAACCAAAGCATGGGGATTCCGCGAAGTAAAATGGGGATCAGTCTGCAACATGGGAGCACACGGTGGATGGAAATATACCAGTTCAGGATATACTCCGGAATCTAATTTTGCATGGTGGGGATCAGTAAACCTTGCACAGGCAGGAGATCAGAAGATAGTATTCGAAATTCAGGGAACCAAAGTGAAGACTTATGACAAGAGCGGCAATCTGATGAATGAAGGAACTTTCGGATTCGACCGTGACCAACCGGAAGACTTGGTTCAGGGCAGACTGACTACCAATATTCCTGTTATCGGCAGCAATTATGATGACCTAGGTCAGAGCAAAGGAAAAGACAATGTTTTCTGGATACTTACACTGACTGATGAATATATCACCCTGTATCACCCACAAAAATACACAGGTGGGGGCGACTGGGACGACTATGGTTGGTATGTATATTATGAATCCAAAGAATAATGCCTTATGAAAAAGATTATATTTATTGTAATAGCTATTATATTAGGACTGAGTTCCTGTCACGATGACGACTACATCACAGGTGTACCCAGTTTCGGACCTCCGGAAGTGAACAACATGGCAGAGAGAGTTAACGGACGCGTCGCATTAGGTTATGTGACCTACTATGGCAAAATGCTTCCTGACCCCACTTACATGACGCATATCAATTATGCTTTCGCCGAACTTTATGTTAAGAACAATGTCTATCAGAAGTTTGACTTGCAAGGTGACAAGGAACGTTTCAATCAAGTGAAGAAGTTAAAAGAAAGAAATAGCAATTTAAAGATATTACTCTCTTTTACAAATAGTGTCTCTAATACCGGTAATTCCCAAGACGGTGGTTTCTCCGCCCTGGCAAAAAGTCCCGAGATGCGTAAACAGTTCGCACAAGATTGCAAAAAGTTCGTTCAGCAGGAAGGCATAGACGGCATTGATATCGACTGGGAATTTCCCGGCATGACTTTCGGCAGTAACGCCTACGACCCGTTGGTTGACGTAGAGAATTTTACTCTGTTAATGAAAGATTTACGCGAAACACTATCAAGTTCCACTTTACTGACCTACGCCGGGTATTGCAAGAACAAGCAACCGCAAGGAGCAGGATGGAAGTATATCGATGTGAAAGCTGTAGACCCCTATGTGGATTTCGTCAACATTATGACGTACGACTTGGTGGGTGCCCCCGGCCACCAATCACCATTAAGCAAACCAAGTGCCACCTGGGATTGCCAGCGTTCTGTCAACGAATATCTGAGTGCCGGTGTACCTGCCAATAAATTAGTCCTAGGTATTCCATTCTATGGAAGAGCACGTAAGCACATTTCAACTCCGGTGGTTCTATCAATTACAGAGACATTGTCGACTTAAGCGCAGGCGAAGGCTATGTCATTGATAATTGGGATGAAGAGGGCAGCGTTCCGTACGTTACCAAGAACGGAGTATTCTATTGTGGTTATGACAATCCCCGAAGCATTGCCGCAAAAGGTACATGGCTTTTAGGATTAGGCATGAAAGGTATGATGTTCTGGGATTACGATGGTGATGATAACCAGGGAACACTACGCAATGCACTCTGGAATGCCGTAATGCAGGAAGACAAAGACGCCCAATTACATGACTTCATAAACAATTCGGATGGTTACAAAGCACTCGTCACCAGTTGCGACAAGATAATCAGCACCGGTCAATACATGGCGGGAACACTGATAGAGGAAACGACCACCTATCCTAATTATGAAGGATACCCGGTTAAGCTTTACGAATATTCAACCGGCAAGGACGTGCAAACCGGCGTTCAGAAAAAAGGCAAGGTATACATGCTCAATCCTACAGCCGAAAAACTTGCAACCTGGATTGCAACTGCCGTATGGAAAGCAAAAGGTGATACCGATACGGATGCGATGGCAGCTGTATTGAAGCATATACAATTGCAATCGGGAGCTCAGTTCCCGGTATGCGGCATTGTATATGAAGACATGGATAACTCAGGATATTATCCTTATCTCTTCAAGGACGGAGTCACCGTGTATGCAGCAGACCGTTCCAAGTGGGCTACCGAAGATTCTGCCCATCCGGGAAATTACAGTTGCACGGACGATCAACTCAACTACGATGTTAAGATAACCAACAATGACCTGAACACATATACCGGGACCTATGCCCGCATTTGCGGTACCCTGCGTGAAGATTATAAAGCATACGGCGGCACCATTGATGTAGGAACAAGTGATTCTAAAGAGACCCGCAGCATTAAGTGGCTCGATGTAGTACGCGACCTTTATAAGGAAGCTTGGAACTCCAATGAAAACAAACTGATTACAGCATGGGCCAAAGCAAACTTGTAATACTCTAACTTAACACGGATACAGGAGGTTGTTCCACCCACCGGATGATTTTGCGATCTTCATTCATGAGTGAAAAATATATAAATGGAGCAACCTCCTTTTTCTAAAGATAACAGAAAAGGCAAACCGATATGAATAAACATTTCTTTTATCTTATCTTACTATTTTGCATCAGCAGTTGTCAGCCGATAACGAAGAAAATGATGAATATCGAAGGAGTGGTATCTTCGGAATACAACGGGCAAATCATATATTTGGTCCCACGTCCCCATCCCACTCCGGAAACTGTAGATTCTGCCTATATTGTAAACGGAACTTTCTCCTTTTCCATTCCGGCAGATTCCGCTATTTACGATATTGTTATCAGCAGGCGGGCAAATGCACCTATACAACGTCTACTCATTGTGGCAGAAGAAGGAACGCTGCATACCACCATAGGGATGAATAGTTCCAGCACCGGCACCCCACTCAATAACCAACTGCAACACTGGAAAGAACAAATGGAATCTGCTGGTGAGAAAGCAGCCTTACTATCGCAGAAAATCAATAAAAATAAGAAAGATAATACCATTACAGCAATCCTGAGAGGACAAAGAGACAGCATCTACGAAAGTTTTGGTGACTCTACGTTCTGTTTCATTAAACAGAATTTGAATCCATTAGGAGGATACTTATTCATGACGCTTGAGCACATGTTCAATGAGCAGCAAGCCAATGATTTAAAAAGACTTGGAATAGAAAAATGGAAACCCGAACCATGAGAAAACAAATAGACAGTATCTTCGTCTCCCTGTTCTTTATAGCCTGTTGGATATTCTTCTTTTACTTCTATCCATATCATCTGCACTATAAAGAACAGATAACACTATGCGTACTCCAACCGGACTTTCTACAAACGTACTTACAGAAACCGGCATTCCTGACCGAAATCTGTGGCGATTATCTTACTCAGTTTTTCCTGTGGACAGGTGGTGGAAGCAGTATATTAACCCTCACTTTTATGCTCACCTGGCTGGGGTTTCGGATAGCATTACTTAAGACCGGTATCAGCAGCCATACATCCCTCTGGGCATTACTGCCCATAGTTGCCGAATGGGCATTATCCTGCCATTTGGAATATCCCCTGTCCATGTCACTTGGACTAATGTGCAGCGTCTGGGCATTCTTACTGTCAATATTGAGCACATCAACACGGATGAGGGAAATACTCCACGTAATTATGCTTACCATTCTCTATTGCGCCATAGGAGCACACTTCTTTGCATATGTCATTTTAGTCGTAGTTTATGAGTGCAAGCACTTCAACAATTACAAGTTATCCTTCTTTTTGCTACTCATCTCCCTCTTCATACCTATTGGAGGCAGTTATTTCTATTTTTTAACTCCTCGCCAATCATACTTCTATCCATTGATAAGCGGATACATGCTGCGTCAGCCTTTTGTCTTTCTCCTGACAGAAGGTTTTCTGCTACTCTCCCTCCTGCCGGCCCTTATTTTCCGGCAGTGTAAGCAATGGATTGCATTATTTGCAGTCCTTGCCCTGGGTACAATTACCATAACCAAAGCATACAACGCCCCCGAAGAAAAGACACTCGCCTTTTCATCCGAAGCCTACTTCGGACACTGGAATAAGGTGATCCGGCTCAACGAGGATAATCCCTACCCGACCTATCTCAGTGCCTATTATACCAATCTCGCCTATGCCCGTCAAGACAAACTTTGCGATGAACTCATGCTACATTATCAGCCGGCTTTTCATGGGCTTTTACTACAAATCAACGAATCAACAGGCTATATATACGCCATGGCAAGCCCCGATGCCCTTATGGAATGCGGTGATATGGCACAAGCCCAGCACTCTGCCATGCTTGCTATGACATTTACCCCGCATCAGCGCTCTTCTCGCATGGTACGGAAACTGGCGGAAATTGCCATAATCAACGAAGATTATTCAGTTGCCCAAAAGTATCTGCGCATGTTGTCCCATACTTCCTTGCACCGGAGCTGGGCAAAGGAACGATTGGAACTTATTAAATCCAGCCAATGTGATTCCATCCCTTACTGGAGCCATAAACGCCGGATGCTTCCACAACAAGATACGTTGTTCTCCGCCAATCAATGGCGTACCTCACTGGCTAATTTAATCGAAAGCAATCCTCAAAATAAGATGGCTGCCGACTACCTCTTATGCTTCCACCTATTGAATAAAGATCTGCAGCTTTTCAAGAAGGATTATGACCGTTACTATTATCCGACATTCGGTTCGTTTCCATCCCGTCTCTATCAGGAAGCATTGATACCATGTATGAATGAGAAAGAAAACCCGCAGAAACAACTGAAGCATTATCGCATCTCTGCTAAAGTTTACAAAGATTGCCTGCAATACCTCTCCATATACGAAGATGCCAAAGGAGACGGGCGGGCTTTGGAAAAGTTATTCGGAAAAACATATTGGTTCTATTACTATTATGCACAACTGAAACCATGAAAAGAACTATCATCCTGTTCATTACAACCCTGACGCTTTTCTCCTGTGGAAAACGTTCACTTCAGGATTACACCGACTGTCCTGAACAGCCGCTCCTGTTTCCTGACTATACAGATATCACCGTACCCTGCAACATCGCCCCGCTGAACTTCCAACTGGAAGGCGCGGCAAACCTCTCCGTTATTATCCGGGGAAAGAAAGAGTATCAATTCGACAGCCAGTCCTACAGGCTCCAGTTCCCCATAAAGAAATGGAAAAAGATGCTTGCGGATGAAAAAGGGGATACACTGTCTGTGTCTGTCTATGCCCATATCTCGCAGCAAAAGATACATTACAAAGACTTCCACTGGTACATCTCACCTGACAGCATAGACCGATACCTCAGCTACCGCTTGATAGAACCAGCTTATGAGATATGGAACATGCTGCAAATTTGCGAACGTAACCTTGAGAATTTCGATACCCGCCTTCTGGCCGATAACAATATTACAGATCATAGCTGTATCAATTGCCATACATCCAATCGTGCAGCCAATCCCACTACATTTATGCATGTGCGTGGCAGTAAGGGAGGTACAATTTATAGTCGTGACGAGCAATTACGAAAAATCAACACCAAAACAGATCATACAGCCGGTGCTGTCTATGGGGAGATTTCCCAAGACGGGCGTTTCGGTATATTCACCACAGCCGAAATTATCCCCATTCTGCATAGCTATCGCACCGAACGTCTGGAGGTTTTCGATAAATGTAGTGATCTTATCCTGATAGATTTTGAACAGGGAACGGTTACCGATAACCCCGATATCAGCGGAACGGAATATCAGGAAACCTTCCCTTGTTTCTCTGCGGATAACTATACCATCTATTTCTGTCGGGCACCCTATATCCCTCAGCCGGACAGTACCCGTCGTATGCGCTATGATCTCTACTCCATCTCCTTTAATCCTCAAACCGGACAATTGGGTGATAGTATTCACGAAGTCTTCAGAGCTTCATCCGAAGGGAAATCCGTAAGTTTTCCTAAATGCTCACCGGACGGTAAATACCTGCTGTTCTCCGTATCCGATTATGGTACTTTCCCCATCTGGCATCCGGAAACGGATCTCTGGATGCTGGAGCTTTCTACCGGAAAGATTGATAAAATGGAAGAAACAAACGGACGGTACTCTGATTCCTATCATTCCTGGAACAGTAATTCCCAATGGATAGCTTTCGCCTCCAAACGAGACGACCGGGTATATGGGCGTCCTTACTTTGCCCATGTATCCCAAGATGGAAGCGTTAGTAAAGCGTTTCTTCTTCCACAAGAAAATCCGGAAACTTATTTGAATACGTTCAAGTCTTATAATATACCAGAACTTTACAATACAGCCGAAACGTATGATGCCCATGAATTGCAAAAAGCCTATTTCGGTAAAGAAGCGGAGAACCTCCGCTACAAGTCAATCAAAAAATAGCATATCCGTCATTCTCCTGCGTCTTCACTGCTATACATTCCATTTCCACCAACCAGTGGGGACGGCATACCGGTCCATGTACAATGACCTTTGGTATATCGGGAAACTGTTGGTCATGCATTTCCCTGACCACTGCATAGTCAGCCGTATCACGCAGGTAAATAATCATTTGACCTACCTCTTCAAAACCACATCCAGCTTCCTCTAACAGAGTTTCTACATTCTCCCACATTCGTTCGGTCTGTTTTCTGACATCTCCGCAATGAACGATTTCCCCTTTATTGTTGATACTTGCAGTACCCGAGATAAAGACATGCCGGCGGTCACCATAATCAATAGAAGTACCTCGTTCGAAGCTAACGCCATATTCGTAAGTAGGATTCAAATGGGTAGGTGCATAAAGATGATGAATCTGCCCGGGTGTTAACCCTTCTACTGCATATGTATCCATTTGTACCAATACTTTCGGATCGGCATGGCGTCCTTCTATCCCCGTACTTGCAATATAGTGAGTTTGAGGAGTCAGACTCTGCTCTGTAAAAACTTCGTTCCGAGCCTTTACCAGTCCGGCATAATTGACATCTACATTTTGCACGAAGAACCAGGTACGGATACAGTTATCCGCCAGCTTGCAACCCTGTTCCATAAGTTGCCGGATATACTCATCCAGTAATTGTCTCGTTTGAGATTCGGAATCAGCGGAACGCTTGAACGCTCCCCCGCCCCATAAATGGCGGTATACGCTATGTTTCACTTCAAAAAGCCCGTCAGGCAACCTTCGGGTTTCCACTCCTTTTTGCAGATAAACCCACAGAGCTATTTTTGTTCCATTCAATGGGGCTTGTTGTACGATAGACAAAGCACAATCAGGCTCTTCAGCAGAAATCGCCGACAGCATATCGACCTGATTGGCAGCATCACTCAGGAAATAACGCTTGAAGACAGCAACCGCTCCTTGCAGTTCTGTTTCCAACAAAGCACGATAGGCATCCGATACTGCCTCCAACTGTTCTTTGTAAGTTTGCATAGGGACAGTGGCATGTATCATCACATGATATTCTGAAACACCATTCTCTACATCATATCCGGAGACTTCAACTAAAGCGTTTTTAAATACTCTCTGTTGTTTATTCATAGTTATTTTCTCTCTTTTAAGGACATAGCACAAAAATAAGAAACATTCCCCCTCCTGCCAAATTTATTTCACAAAAGGATTCTCTAAATCTGAAACGAGCCTGTATTTTCGACTTTCCGCTCAACCTTTTTTCATTTAGGTTGTTCAATGGGCATTCACCAAAACCTAACTTAATAATGAAGACAATCTTTAAAGTAATGTTTCTGTTGTGCGCTATCGGGCTCGTTCCGTCTATGGCCAACGCACAAGAAAAAGTGATTATTGACGACGAGGCATCTAACGGCATCGTCATGGTTACCATCGACAAAGCAGGCGACGAGATCGTCCGTATCATGAACGAATCACAGTTCAGGTACATCCACGATCCACAGGCACCCCGCTTCCTGTTGATGGATAAAAAAGGAAAATTCGCCCTTGGTATCGGAGGATATGTACGTGCCACTGCCGAGTATGACTTCGGTGGCATTGTAGATAACATGGATTTCATCCCGGCCTACATTCCGAATGCCAGTAAAGTAAAGAACCAGTTCCAGATGGATGCAAGTACTTCCACCATCTTCCTGAAACTGGTAGGACACACAAAACTACTGGGTGATTTCGTAGTGTACACTGCCGGTAACTTCCGTGGCGGAGACAAAGTATTCCAGTTGCGAAATGCGTATATGTCATTCCGCAATGTGACAGTAGGTTATACCTACGGAGGTTTCATGGATTTGGCAGCATTACCTTCTACTATCGACTTCCAAGGTCCTAACGGCGCAACTTTCTATCGTTCCACTCAACTGGCTTACACTTACAAAGGCCTGAAGAACTGGCGTTTCCATGCATCTATAGAGGTACCTAGTGTAGATGGTACAACAAACGATCAACTCAGCGTAGCCCAACAACGCATGCCGGACTTCACCGCTTACGCCCAATATGGTTGGGGAGCCAACAGTCATCTTCGTGTAGGTGGCCTCGTTCGCAGCATGACATACACCAGCACGCTCAGCGATCATGCATCCGACGTTACCGGATGGGGTATACAGGCATCTACCTCATTCAATCTCAGTAAGAAATGGGAAATCTTCGGACAAGCTACTTATGGAAAAGGTATCGGACAATATCTGAATGACATAAGCAATCTGAATGTAGACATCGTTCCCAATCCCGAAAAAGAAGGAAAGATGCAAGCATTGCCTATGCTGGGCTGGTTTGCCGGGGCACAGTATAAC
>USSR01000155.1 GCA_900557355.1 uncultured Bacteroides sp. | reverse complement strand
GTATAGCGGATCGTTCTTTGTTCTGGCATTATCCGCATTATGGAAATCAAGGTGGAGAACCGGTTTCCGTCATTCGTAAGGGGGATTGGAAGCTGATTTATTATTATGAGGACGAACATTGCGAATTATACAATCTGGCTACGGATATCAGCGAAAGCGAACCTTTGAATATTCAATATCCGGAGAAAGTGAAAGAGTTGAAAGTATTGCTGGATGCCTGGCTGATTGAAACCGATGCCCGGACTCCCGTAGCAGATCCTCTGTATTCTCCCCAAAAGGAAACGGCCCTGAAGCTGAGATGGCGTACGAAAGTGCTGCAGCAACAAGAGGCCAATCGTAAGAGGATGCTTGATAAAACATGGGCGCCTAACAAGGATTGGTGGGGAAGCATTGTTACGATTGATTAATTTCCCGGAGGATTTGAGATTTGAGGAATATATTGAATGTATAATATCATGTTATTATACATTTAATTGTTGCTTTTTTACATTTACCAGGTTTGGATTATTAGCTTATTTTGCAGTATACATATCAGATATGGTAATTTTATATCTATAATAGTAATAGTGTGGTATTATTTAAGGTTTGTTTCAGGGGTTGAAAGATTGAAAAGATTGATTTAGTCTTGTTTTCAGGATAACGTTTTTATTATTGATAACTTAATTTCGTAAAACTATGAGTAAACAACCAAAAAGGCTTTATGCAAAAGTATGTTTATTGCTATTCTTTCTAAACATTCCTTTTGTTGCATTTGCTGTGCACACTCTTCCTGCTACTGTGGAGGTTCAGCAGAACAGAGTAATAAAAGGAGTTGTTAAGGATGAGAAAGGCGAATTACTGATTGGAGTGAATGTGGTGGTAAAAGATAACCCTGCAATTGGTACGGTAACAGATGTAGACGGTGCTTTTACATTGTCGGTTCCACAAGGCACGAAAGCTTTGAGAGTCTCCTATATCGGATATAAGGAACTGGATATCCGGCTCGGAGAAAAGAGTTCCTTGAATATAATACTTGAAGAGGATGCGTTGCAACTGGGAGAGGTGCAGGTCATTGCGTATGGTACGCAGAAAAAAGTAACTGTTACGGGTGCTATTTCTTCCATCGGCAGTGACGAATTGTTAAAGACTCCTGCCGCGTCAATGGGAAATGCTTTGTCGGGAAAGATGCCGGGATTGTCTTCTGTGCAATATTCGGGCCAACCGGGTGGTGATGATCCCACTCTATTGGTACGTGGTATTGGAACATTGGGAGGCGGTACCGCTCCTTTGGTATTGGTTGATGGTGTGGAACGTGCTTTCTTCCAGATGGATCCGAATGAAGTTGAAGATATCACAATTCTAAAAGATGCGTCTGCTACTGCGGTGTTCGGAGTGCGGGGTGCGAATGGTGTTATCCTTGTGACGACCAAACGCGGTGAGAAGGGAAATGCGAAAGTCTCTTTTTCCACTTCGGTCGGTGTGCAATTGCCTACGCGCCTACTGAATTTTACGAATAGCTATCAGTATGCGACATATTATAATGAAGCTCAGATGAATGATGGCGTAAAACCGGAGAATGTACGGTTTTCACCGGAAATAGTACAAGCCTTTAAAGATCATTCACAACCATTGCTTTATCCGGATATGGATTGGATGGATTATTTGCTGAACGATGCGGCTTTTCAGAGCCAGCATAATGTAAATGTGTCGGGAGGTACTGATCGTGTGAAGTATTTTGTGTCGGCAGGCTTGTTCACTCAGGATGGTATTTTTAAAACCTTTGATACAGGTTATGATTTTAACTTTAAATACAAGCGATATAACTATCGTGCTAATTTGGATTTTGAGGTTACCAAGACCACTGATTTGTCTGTGAATATAGGCGGACGCGTGGAGGATAGGAACCGGCCGATATCTTCATCAAGTGATGCCGAACTTTTCCGTTTCATTTATAGGGCTACTCCTTTTTCCGGTGCTGGTATAGTGGATGGAAAGTGGATAAAAAGCAATCCCGATTACATACCGGGAACGGATAATGAAAACAGTGAAGATGCCTTGAATGCTTATTATGGCATGGGGTATACCTCTAAGGTGAATAATGTATTGAATACGGATGTTACATTGAAGCAAAGTTTAGACTTTATAACAAAAGGGTTGTCTTTTAAGATAAAAGGCGCTTATAACAGTGCATATTATCACACCAAGAAACGCTCGAATAAGATACCATATTATACTCCTTTGTTGGATGAGAATAATAATGTGGTATTTAGAAAGAGTGGTCCAAACTCGGAATTAGGATATGAAGAGACTCGTGATGCGGATCGTAACTGGTATGCAGAGGCCAGTTTGAATTATAAACGAAAATTCAAGAAACACAATGTTTCGGCTTTGCTATTGTATAATCAGTCGAAGAACTATTATCCGGAACAATATCCGGATATACCTACGGGATATGTAGGCTTGGTAGGACGTGTAACGTATGATTATTCCACCAGATATCTGGTTGATTTTAATATCGGATATAACGGTTCCGAGAACTTTGCTCCGGGAAAACGTTATGGTGTATTTCCCGCTGTGTCGTTAGGATGGATTGTCTCCGAAGAGAAGTTCATGAAGAAGAATCTTCCTTTTATTTCTTATTTAAAGTTGAGAGGTTCGTATGGAGTTGTAGGTAATGATAAAATCGGTAATAATCGGTTCTTGTATTTGCCGGATTCTTATGCTTTTGGCGGTGGGGGATATTTCTTTGGTACGAATGTGAATAAAAACCAGCCGGGAGTTTATGAAGGCAGGATAGGCAATAAGGGTGTGACCTGGGAAAAGGCTTACAAGCAAAATTATGGTATCGACATTTACTTTCTGGATAGTCGTTTGAAGTTGAACTTTGATTATTTCTATGACCATCGTGAGGATATTTTGATTACACGCAATAATATGCCCGGTTTTTTAGGTATGACTTTGCCGGCCGTGAACTACGGAGTTGTTGACAATAAGGGATTTGAAGTGTCGGTAGGCTGGAATGATAAGATTGGAGACAATTTTAAATATTGGGTAAACGCTAACTTGTCGCATGCCAAGAATAAGATTGTTGAGATGGACGAGGTGAAGCGGAATGAAGAATATCTGTATCGTACAGGGCTTCCGGTAGGACAACCTTTTGCCTATAAATTCTGGGGATTCTATGATGAGACTGCCAACGAACGGTATAAACAACAGTACGGGACAGATATCGCTGCTCATGCTTCTGTGTTACAGCCCGGAGATTGCGTCTATGTAGACCTGAACAAAGACGGAGCCATTGATGAAGATGACCAGCAACCTTTTGGATATACCAATAATCCGCAATATACGGGTGGGGTTA
This sequence comes from uncultured Bacteroides sp., assembly GCA_900557355.1. Lineage (GTDB taxonomy): Bacteria > Bacteroidota > Bacteroidia > Bacteroidales > Bacteroidaceae > Bacteroides. The sequence goes on along the minus strand of USSR01000155.1, from coordinate 8,331 downwards.
CTTTAGGATTCAGTTGGAAAAATTTTGATTTCAGCATGATGTGGAATTATGCATGGAATACATCGAGGGTACTGGGAGAAACTTTCAGGCAACCTTTAGGCGGTACGAATACGCATGCCATTTTACTGGAGCATTATGAGAATAGATGGACACGGGAAAATGCGGCAAATGCCAAATATCCCCGCGCTTCCTTTGCCAGTGTGAAAAGCAATTATGCAAACTCCAATATATGGATTGCAGATGCCAGCTATATTCGTCTGAAGAATATAGAGATTTCTTATCGCTTCGACTTCCCTTTCATAAAGAAGATAGGAATCAATCAACTGAGATTGTTCGCAAACGGTTATAATTTGCTGACTTTCGATAAGTTGAAAATATCAGACCCTGAATCTCTGACCGGAAACAGACCGGAATACCCACTGATGAGAGTATTTAATCTTGGATTGAAAGTAGGATTTTAAAGAATAATACGTATGAAAAAAATAATAAGATTCTTTGCATTGTCTTTTGCACTGCCTTTTGCCTTTGGTGCCTGTGTAGAGGACTTTAAGATTGGAGACAAGTTTTTGGAAAAAGCTCCCGGAGTGGATGTGACTGCCGATACTATCTTTGGTAAGGCAGACTATGCCCGTAGATTTTTGTGGAATTGTTATCAAAAACTTTATTACGGACTGCCTTGGGCTTGGAATCCGGTAGACGGGAAAATGAATATGAACGTATTCGAAAGTCTGTCGGATTCGTGGCACTCGCATATGAATTGGGATGAGGTTTCACGTACATATTATGCCGGTGGATATACGGCTGGTATGGAGGATTGGTCAACGCATACACGCTTTGGTTATAACAGGGAAGAATGCTGGGAGGCGATTCGCGCATCTTGGCTGTTTATCGAACAGATTGGGAAAGTGCCGGATATGGATGAGGCTGAAAAAATACGTTTGAGGGCTGAGGCGAAAGTGATTATAGCTTCGCGTTATTTTGATATGTATCGGCATTTTGGAGGGCTTCCGCTGTTGGAACGCTCTTTAGAGGTGAATGAGGAGTTTCAAGTTCCACGTTCTACTGTTATTGAGACGAACGACTTTATGATTCGCTTATTGGATGAGGCAGCGGGAGACTTGCCGTGGGTACTTCCGGATACTGAATATCAGACTTGGGACGGCCGGTTTACACGTGCGGCGGTTATGGCTCTGAAGTGTAAGATATTGATTTTTACAGCCAGTCCTTTGTTCAACAGCGACCAGCCGTATTGTACGGAAGAACCGCAAGAAGCCGTAACGGCCAATTATGTTTGGACAGGAGGATATAAACAGGAATTGTGGGCCCGTTGTCTCACTGCTTGTGAAGAGTTTTTTGAAGAAGTAAGGAAAAATGGCTTTTACCAATTGATGAAAGCGCAAAGTAATACAGATAAGCCGCTGACCAGTCCGTTAAACGGATATCGTGTAGCTTTCAGAGACGCTTATTCGTTGAGGGGAAGCGGGTACGATAATCCTGAATTGCTGATATCAACACGTATCAACTATAATAACTATGCCTATTTCAGAAACGGTGCTTGTCCGGGAGGTGCTTTTACTCCTACTCAAGAGTATGTTGAAATGTTTACTATGAGTGACGGTACGCCTTTCTCATGGGACGACCCCGAGAAGGTGGAGAAGATGTTTACGGATAGAGATCCCCGTTTGTATGAAACGATATTGGTGAATAATGCCGACTTTCAGGGCCGTAAAGCGGAATTATGGGTAGGTGGCCGTGATATGCAGCAAGGAACGGTTACCGAATCAGGACAATATGCAACCGGTTACGGCATTTATAAATATATTTTAGACGGACAGGTGAACAAAGGTAGACCTACTTTCTGGCCCTATTTGCGCATGGCCGAAGTGCATCTGATTTATGCGGAAGCTTTGATGAAGGCAAACCGCTATCCGGAAGCCATTGCTGAAGTGGATAAAGTGCGTGCGCGTGTTAATCTTCCCGGATTGGAAGAAAGTAATCCTGAACTTAATTTGCGCGATGAAAAGACACTATTGGCTGAAATCTTGCGAGAACGTGCTTGTGAACTCGGTCTTGAAGACGTCCGTTTCTTCGATTTGAATCGTCATAAAGCGGTGAGTAACTTTATAACTCCTTTGCATGGGCTGAAGATTACACTTGAAAGTAGTAATCCTCAAAAGTTCAAGTATGAAGTTTTCCAGCTGAGGAATCCGAGTAGGTTCATGTGGAGAGAGGGATATACATTTAGTCCGAAATGGTATCTGACGGCATTCCCGCCTACTGAAGTGAATAAAGGATATGGTCTGGTACAGAATCCGGGTTGGTGATTTATTGTATAATGTAAAAGAAGAAACGATTATGAAAAATAAAATAATACTCATGCTGCTGTCTTTTAGTCTGGCTGTTCAGGCTTATGGACAAGATGTTTTGAGTGGCATCGTGGTAGACAACTTAGGAAAGCCTGTTGCCAGCGCAAAAGTCAGTCTGGAAAAATCGGTTGTATCTACTTTGACTGATGAGAATGGAATGTTTTCGATTACCGCTCCCAAAGGGACAAGTCTTTTCATTGAAACTCCTACTAATGCTGCTAAATCAATTCTTGTCGGTGATGAGAAGAAGATAAGAGTGGTGATGAATTATGCTTCCAAGCCGGTTTCCGTCAATCCGTTGATTGCAGGACAAACCAATGAAGAATCGACTTCTGCCGTTGCCACTGTCGGTTCGGAAGAATTGATGAAAAGTTCGGCACTTAGCGTACGGATCGCTTTGTTCGGCAAGGTTTTAGGACTTACGGCACTTCAAGGCAGTGGCTCGATATGGGAAGAAAAGGCCGCTTTATCCATCAGAGGCGCGCAATCGCTCTCCGGAAGTGGGATTCTTGTGTTGGTTGATGGTTTTGAACGTCCTATTGACGATCTCACCACGGAAGAAGTGGAGTCGGTTTCCATTTTGAAGGATGCGGCTGCTGTTGCTCTGTATGGTCATAAAGGCATTAACGGTGCTATTTTGGTTAAAACCAAACGGGGTATGTATGATGCTATGAATATTGATATCAGCTATGATCATGGCTTTTCAAAAGCTGTCAGACTACCGAAATTTGTAGATGCTTATACCTACGCTCAGGCGATGAATGAGGCTTATCGGAACGATGGTAAAGGCGCACGCTACTCGCAATTCGAGCTGGATGCTTTCAGAAGCGGTGATTTGCCTTATTTGTATCCTAATGTGGACTGGATGGACGAGACTATCGGCGATATGGGGCATTCTAATATCTATAACATAAGTTTCCAGGGTGGAGGAAAGAAAATGCGCTACTACACGATGTTGAATCTGGAGAATAGTAGTGGCTTCTTTAAAAACACGGATACCAATGAAGGATACTCAAATCAAAATGAGTATTCAAAAGGGAATATCAGGGCAAATTTGGATATTACGATTTCTAAAAGTACCAATTTGCAGGTGAATTTATTAGGGATTCTGACGGAGTATAATCACTCTCAGCCCAATAAGATTATGGATAATTTATATACTCTGCCTGCCGCTGCCTATCCCATAAAGACCGAGGATGGAATATGGGGAGGTGACCTTACGTGGCCGGGTATTAATCCGGTAGCTAATTTGCAAGCTAAAGGATATGACCGTTCGCATGCCCGTACGTTGATGGCGGACATGACTTTGAGACAAGAACTGGATTTTATTACCAAAGGTCTTGGAGCTTCTTTAAGATTGGGGTATGACAATGCGACTACTTATTGGGAAGTCCGTTCGAAAAGTTATAAGTATGCTTCGGATGTTTTGAATTTTGAGAACGGTATTCCGACAAACATAACCCGTATAGTGGGTGGCCAGGATAAAGAACTGACTTTCACCAAAAATATGAATGGTCCGATGTATCGTAGATTCAATTTTGTTGCCCAACTCGACTATAAGAAGAATTTTGCCAAAAGCAAACTGTATACGACTCTGATGTGGCATTTTAATCATAGCGTGCAGCAAAACAGGCATAATACGCTGAACCGTGTGAACTTCTCGTCCTATACTCATTATGGTATACTCGACAGATATTTTGTGGATTTGGCTTTGGTAGGTTCGGGTTCCAATCGATTGCCGGTTAACTATAAGTTTACTTTCTCACCCACTCTTTCTGCCGCTTGGGTATTGTCGAAGGAGAATTTCTTGAGCGATGTTTCGTGGATTAGTTTGTTAAAGCTAAGAGCTTCAGCGGGTATTCTTCATTCTGATTACGTCCCGGAATGGAATATAACTTCAGATGCTTTTGGAGGTGGAGGAAATTATTTCTATGGCGATAACTTTACCAGCTACGCTGGTGTTGCCGAAGGCCGCCTTCCTACAACGAATTTTAAGCACGAGCGGGCTTTGAAATATAATGTGGGTATTGATGCCACTTTGTTCGGAGGATTAACTTTCATGGGAGATGTATATTTTCAGCGCCGTGACCAGATTATGGTAGGACAAGGAGGAAGAACAAGTACGGTTTTGGGACTAAATCCAGATTATGTACCTATGGGACGCGTTGACAGTAAAGGTGTGGAACTGGGATTGTCCTATGAGAAAGCTCATGGCGACTTCCTGATAACAGGAGGCGTGCGGTTTACATTGGCGAAGAACAAGGTCGTGGAAAAGCTGGAGCAACCGGTGGCTGAAGAATATCTGAGAACCACAGGATTGCCTATGGGGCAACCGTTCGGTCTTGAAGCTATAGGCTTTTTCAAAGATGATGCCGACATAGCGTCAAGTCCTAAACAGCTGTTCTCGGAAGTAGCTCCGGGCGACATCAAATATAAGGACCAGAATAAGGATGGCTTTATCGATGACAATGACAAGGTGGCAATGGGATATAATATGAGCACGCCCGAAGCATATTTTGCATTCAATGCCGGGATTGAGTATAAGGGAATCGGAATTGATTTCTTGTTCCAAGGTGTAGCCCGTTACAGTGCTTGGCTGAATGCAAAGAGCGTTTACAGGCCACTGGCCGGCAATTGCACGATTTCAGAGCATTACTATGCCAACAGATGGACTCCGGAGACTCCGGACGCATTGTATCCGAGATTGACTTCCGACAGCAATCCTAACAATAATCAGTCGAGCGATTTGTGGTTGGCCGATGCTTCTTTCTTGAAATTGCGCCATTGCGAAGTGTATTACAAGCTGCCGAAAGCATGGATAAATAAGATAAAGATGAAGACGGCGAAATTGTATGTCAGAGGAATGGATCTCTTCTCTATTGACAAGATGGACATCTTTGATCCGGAAGTCGTTGGAGTTAGCTATCCGGCGGATCGTTCCGTGCACGTTGGCGTAAGAGTAGGTTTTTAATTTAAAAGTAATTTGATTATGAAAGGTATACTAAAATCGTTACTGATAGCTTGCATTGTGCCGGTAATGTCGGGTTGTGGAGACTGGCTGGACTACAATGAGGTGACTGAATATACGAAAGATCAGACTTTTTCTGATTTTCAGCGAGTGAACAACTATGTGACTAACATCTATTCGCGCTTGGAGAATGGCTTGGAAGGATATAATAACGGTGCCACCCTGGCATCTGCCTGTGATGAGGCGGAATGTGCCTGGCCGGCTTCCAATGTACATAATTTTTATAACGGGGCTTGGGGACCGTTGCGTACTTTGACTTCAACTTGGGCTGATTCCTATTGGGGGATTCGGTCGGCCAATTTCTTTTTGGAGAATTGGGAACAGTACACTTTTGAAGATTTTAAGCACAATCTTGATTATGCAGAACAAATGGAGCGCTATCGCCGCTATCAGTATGAAGTACGTTTTTTGAGGGCTTATTTCTATTTCGAGTTGGTCAAGACGTTTGGAGATGTGCCGCTTGTGCTGGAGACGATGACTGCCGAAGAGGCTAATCAGGCTGAAAGAACTTCCAAACAAGAAATCTTCCGGTTTATAGCCGATGAGTGTGATGCTATAGCTGATGAGCTGCCTTTGGATTATGCAGCGTTGCCTTATGCGGAGACCGGGCGTATTACGCGATTGGCAGTTCTAGCTTTGAAAGCCCGTTCACAGATGTATGCGGCGAGTCCTTTATTCCGCGAATCGGGTGCTGATGCAAAAGCATTGTGGAAACAGGCTGCATTGGCAAATAAAAAGGTGTTGGAGGCCTGTGCTGCTAATGGTGTTGCGTTGGATAATTATGCGAATCTGACCGGTGTTAATAATTTCAAGGGAAAAGAAGTGATTTATGCCCGTCGTTTGGGGAATATAAATACCTTCGAGACTAATAACTTCCCGGTGGGGGTAGAAGGCGGAAATTCAGGAAACTGTCCTACCCAGACCTTGGTGGATGCTTACAGAATGCAGAAAACCGGAAAACTCTGGAATGAGGAAGGAAGCGGATATGATCCGGAGAACCCCTATGCAGGGCGTGATCCGCGCATGGCATTGACGGTTGTGACCAATGGAACCACGAAATGGCCCAACTGGAATACTTCACCTATCGAGACTTTCGAAGGCGGACTGAACGGGCATCCTCTGACGGGTGCTACACCAACAGGATATTATCTGCGTAAGTATTGTGATCCTGCTATTGATTTGCGTCCGGGACAAATCAATACATTGCGCCATTCGTGGATTATGTATCGTTTGTCCGAATTCTATTTGAACTATGCCGAGTGCGTTGCCAATTATTTGGGTAATCCGGGGATGACCGATGAGGACTTTCCTATCTCAGCTGTGGCCAAACTGAATGAATTAAAGACATTCCGCAATATGCCGGTCGTTCCGACTACGGTAGCTCTGGATGAGTTTATGGAATACTACAGGAATGAGCGTATGGTTGAGTTGGCTTTTGAAGGTCATCGGTTCTGGGATGTCAGGAGATGGAAGTTGGGTGAGGTGTTGAAAAGCGTAGAACTGATGAAACTGACCAAACGGGAAGGTAGAATTAACTACGAACGTGTGACCCGGCAGAGGGCTTGGGATGATAAAATGTATTTATTCCCGATTGCCGATGAAGAATTGCGCAAGAATACGAAACTGACTCAGAATCCCGGATGGAAATGATGAACCGATTAGAAAATGTAATAGTTTGAATAATGAATAAGATTTTATATTTAATATTGTTTTTATTGGCAGCTCATATATCTTCTCTGTATGCGCAGAAGTTTACACCCGGTGCCATCTGGAAAGATACGGACGGTGTGCATATCAATGCCCATGGCGGAGGTATTCTGTTGCATAATGGAATATACTATTGGTATGGAACGCACATGCACGAGAATACGGCGGCGGCATTGAAAGGCGTAGGGGTTTACTCTTCGGCAAACCTGTATGACTGGAAGAACGAAGGCATTGCTTTAGAGGTTTTTCCCGAAGGTTCGGGTCATAAGATAGAAAGCGGTTGCCTGATAGAACGTCCTAAAGTTATTTTCAATGAGAAAACGGGTAAGTTTGTCATGTGGTTTCATCTTGAGTTGAAAGGACAGGGGTACAAAGCCGCTGAATATGGAGTGGCAATAAGTGATTCTCCTACAGGACCTTTTAAATTTCTGCATGCAGGGCGTTCTTGTTCGGGAATCATGCCTGCGAATATGGAGTCAAGCGTTGTAGAGAAACTTTCGTCTTCTGTGGGCTTGAAAGCGCGGACACCGGAATGGAGAGCAGCGATGAAAGAAGGTTTATTCGTGGTCCGGGATTTGGGCAAAGGGCAAATGGTGCGTGATATGACGATATTTGTGGACGATGACCGGAAAGCTTATCATATCTTCTCTTCCGAAGAAAACAATACGTTGCATCTGGTGGAGTTGACAGATGATTATTGCGGATATACCGGGAAATATGTGCGTGTACTTCCCGGCAGAGCCAATGAGGCTCCTGCCATATTCAAGCATAAAGGCAAATATTGGCTGATAGCTTCAGGTTGCACAGGATGGGACCCGAATCCTGCAAGGATGGCTGTAGCTGATGATATATGGGGGCCTTGGAAAGAACTGGAGAATCCTTGTGTAGGAGATAAGGCTAACACAACTTTCGATTCGCAAAGTACATTTATCTTGCCTGTTCCTGGTGCTAAAAACAAATGGATTTTTATGGCCGACCGCTGGAACAGCAAGAACCTGAAGGATTCACGATACGTGTGGTTGCCTATAGAGTTTGAGAAGGGGATGCCTGTGCTTCGTTGGTATGATTCCTGGAGTTACTAAATCCGCGTGATAAACTACTTAGTAGTAGTACTCTGATTACCTATAGGTAGTGTGGCAACTACTACGTAGTAATAGGTAGACTACCTATAGGTACTTTAATTAAAACGAGTGTAATAAAATGTGAGTAATATTATGAAGAAATATTTTT
>USSR01000154.1 GCA_900557355.1 uncultured Bacteroides sp. | reverse complement strand
GTTTATTGGAAAAAGTTTCTCTGTATATGGTAGGTCTGTAACCTATATTAATCCGGATCTTCCTCGGTGGGATGTAACAGTGTTGGATGACTGGGAAAAAACTATTTATAATTGAAAGAGGTAGCTTATTCGGCTACCTCTTTTTTTACAGGCACCAAAGGAGAACAACTTTCTCGATTAACAACTATATCACGCATATTAGGCTTATTATTAAAATTACGAGATATATTTTTTATCATATCAATATAATTATCTGTCCCATCTTCGTACTGTCGATAAAAGACTTTAATAGATAGGCAGTTATCATGCTCAAATAAAGTATTTAATAATGTCCGATCAGAGTTTCCACAAGAATGCCCCATTATAAAGACCTGATATGGACCTAATGCAACAAACTCCAAAAGCTTTCTATAATTTCTTGTTTTATGGTATCGTATAGATTTAATATTCTCTAGAAAATCATTATTCTGTAATCTCTCTATTCTTTCATAATCATCATCTAGCTCATCACCATATCCGAATATAATGGGATTATTTTCATTGTTAAGCTCTCCATGAATATTAATAATCTTGTCATTTCCATTTTTAATATATAATTTTTCTGCCGTTTTTGTATAATTAAAATTTAGAATCAAGGTGTTTGGTATAAGATTCTCTTTTTTAAAATTGTCATTATTAAGTTTCTTATCAATATAGTACCTCAGTTCTTCATCCTTTGTCAAGCATTCATTATATGAAAGATCTCCATGCCGGTCAATGTCAAAATCAAAACGTATATCCATATTAGAAAAAAAAGAGTTAATAAATGCAGTTTGCTTACAAGTGGCAACTTCTTCAAATTCTACATAACTTGAAAAAGCATCTTGTATAGATTGATGTTTTTTCAGTTCTGTGTTTTCAGTAATCCTAGTTAAATATTTTTCTAGCAATCTTTTTACACTATCAAACTCTTTATTAAGCGTATGGATACTTTCGTTTTGCTTTTGGTAATTTTCTTCTTGAAGTAGCTCTTTCAATGCCTTATAATATTCATTTTCTATATCTACCCAATTCACAAGAGAACATTGATGAGATATACGCTCAAAAAAATGATTTGTGAACGTTAAAGTAACTGTCACATTTGAACTAGGATCATTATTATGCTCATCAATTAGTGTATGCAATTTCCATAAAGGACTATCTTCTTTATAAGAAGAACAAACTTTATTAACTCCGGTTTTATCATATTCTTTTCCAATTTTTATAAACTGATCTTCATAGTCATTAAGAGGGTGTTTGCCCCCTCCATATTGTTGGTCTAACAACCGCCAGTATTTATCATAAATCCCTTCTTCAACAGTATCCCAATAATCATTTATAAAATCTTTATATCCAGTCTTTAAATTGTGAGCTAAATCAAAACCGTTACCAATAATTATAATTCTATTCATACTGGAGACTTATTTAAGTTAATAACAAAAATATCATAATTCAAGAACGAAGTTATGATCGCATTTATTTCCCATATTATATTTTTAAACATTCAATATTATTATTGTTTACAAAATCTTCAAACTCACCTTTCAATTCCCTACTCAATTTTAATTCGCTATTCCAAAGAGGTAATCTTTTATTTTGTATAACAGACTCCAATATTAAACAGTATTCTACTAGTAACGGATTGTCATTTTCTGTATTATACCAACATATTTCCAATTCGCAGATAGATAGCGCACGCATTTTTTCAGGCCACAGTTTCCATCTAGGAGTCTTTTGCTGCTTCCCAATTATTCGTCTTTTTAGTCCTCCTTTGCGATGCACTGTCTTTCCATTTTCTATATGCCCCGAACTTCCGATATAAACTGGAACCTTCGTCCCTTTAAAATAGCCATATACAATATACACTCCACAACAATCATCAGGAATTTGAGCCTTCTCACATTCTCTATTCAAATTGTCATCAATTGTGAATTTTAAACATCCCTGTTTATTATAGCGATTTAATAAATCAAACATGCCTTTCCAAATGTTTTTTTATTATTTTTGCCATCTCCTTTAACATATCATCCTTTACATCCGCACTTAGCTGACGAGTGTGGATTACAAGTTTTCTACCACTGGCATCATGATGAGTATAAAACCAATTCCCTTTATTAAACAAAAATCTACCGACATCATCACCGTCATAAGTGACACCAAAAATCTTATCTATCTCGCGAATATTGTCATTATTCTGAATATAATTAGAACATGCTAATATAATCACAGGAAAACTTTGAATAAAGGAGGATACCTGGAATAATTCTTTCCGTGAGGAAATTCCACTTTTATCGGCTTGAGCAGTTCGGAGACTAGGGGTATCATTTATCTCGGTAGTAAATATTTGAGTTGGGAAATCAACATACCGATTGTGAAACCCTTCGCTGCCATAGATATAATCTTTTAATCTCTGATACTTGCTCCAAGTATTTACACCCCACCCCTTTGCTACGTTAACATCTTGTTCTACTTTATGACATAACTCCATAATTGTATCATTACTAACATGATTATCCCACATAGATGCATTGCTGTTATAAGACTCATCAGGTTCTTCCATTGCAGACTCTTTACCCACTATTAGTATTTTAGAGTTAGGGTTTCCCCAACCAACATATTTACCATTTTGATTACAGTAATTTACAAATTCCTTAAATTCATCTAAGTATTCCATAGTATATCAATTTTATTTGGACAAATATATATGATTATTTTATATACGACAAATAATAATTAAAAAGCCCCGACTACACTTAGTCGAGGCTTATTCCTTTTGGAGTAAATAGCGTATTGTCTCTCGCTTTCGAAAACTAGCAACTTTTCCGTAGAGAGATGATACAAACAGACATCTACGTCTGTACACAAATATAGGAATTATAAATGAGATGAGCAAAAGAAAAGCCCCGAATCAGTAGGACAGGATTTTGGGTTTATGAAAAATATAACAGCACAATTTTAGTCTATATTGAAAGGATTGCAAGTTAACTTATAGTAGTTTTCTTTGGAAGGATAGACCTTAAAAAAATCAATATTTTCACCTTTTAATTTATAATAAATATCTTCTTGGATTCTTTTGTCACATTTGAAACCAAAATAAACTCTTCTTATCATTGAGCGTTTTATTGGTATTTTTTTTGCAAATTCAGTATTCATCAGATTTCTGTCATTTATAATAATCCGCCATTCATCCTCATCATGATAAACCATAGACTTTGATAAAAGCCCTCCTATAATACCTTTATTGGGGCTATATTGATCTTCGTATTTAACTTTCCGAAATAAGCAATATTCATCTTCTATTTCTAGCTCAGAAAAATTATAGCAAATGCATATTCCCCTATGCATACCTCCATAAAAAGACCATTTTTGGGGTTTCAAATAAAAATCATCATCTTTTACTTTTCCAAAACATCCAATTCGAATACCATTGAATATATCTATAAAAGGTATGCCATTATCTTTGTCCTGCAAAATAGGGGAATCCATTGGATCATTAAACTCAGAGGGATGTTTTAATAGAATACAATCAAGTATAGAGTCTATGTTATCCTTTCGTACACTAAAAAACTTATAGAATTCCATAGTCTTATGTACATTTTTGCTATAAGCTTTAAAATGTAATTCTGTACTCTTAATATAGCATCTTTTAGATTCCGCGTGATTATTCTCAGATAGTAAGCAATACCCTTTTATTGCATAGGATTGTGCGATATCACACATGGTATATTCATCTTCATCTACTGAGTATACATTAATAGCAGAATCAGCCCAATGAATTGCTGTTTCCCAATCTTCATTTTTTATACAAACGAGTGCATTCTGGATACAAATGGCTCTATTTTCATTATCCGAATTATTCCAATTTAGTTCAGACAGCTTTAGTGTTTCTTTTAAGCTATTATTTTTCATATAAATTTTCAAAGGAAATCTTTAATTTAAACATTTAAAAATAAAATTGCTACTAAATATGTAATGACATTATCATTTTTAAGATGGGATACAAAATAAAGCCCCGAATCAGAGAGACGGGGTGAATAACAAAGTCACTAAAAATACTTAAATGATAGTTGTTGTTTGGTAATATTGTATTTAGTTCACAGAAAAAACAACTCTTTCATAGGTTGGGAAATCATCTTTACCAATTTCGCTTTTCATGAAATATCCGATACGAACCTCTGTGTCTTTTTCCTTCAGATAATTTTTAATTCTAAAAGCGTTTACCCCTTTTTGTGGTTTATAATATTCATCAAATAATAGTCTAGAGTTTCCATCTTTGTGTACCTTATTAACAGAAAGGTATATGATTATTTTATCCAACAGTTTTTCATCTCGAAACTTTATTACAAAATCCAAATAGTCTCCAGATATATCTTTTGGCGCTTGGAATATGAAATTAGAGCTGTAACCACTAACCTTATACCCTTTCATTTTTCCAGCGTACACACTCTCGTCAATAATTTCATTGTATGTCTCTATCTCATATATCTCCTTTTTAATATTCTCTATAGCATTTTCAACATTAGGAATAACTCCGGATTTATTTCCAGCAATTTTCTCTTGCTTTTTTAAGTTTTGTAGTATTTCATAATACTCTGCATTCACTTTTTTTAAGCTATCTATTATTTCATCTTTTCTTTCTTTGGTAAAAGACAAACTATCATAATTATTGGCATTCTCCTTATATAATAATTTGTTAAACTTATCCACGAGTGTATCTATTTGATTTTCTGAATAATGATTTAGGTATAATATGGATGAAATAGCTAAAACAACCAAAAGCAATGGATAATATCTATATTTCTTATTCATAGTTACTTTTTTCCCTTTTACCAATAATAGAAGGAAACAGAGAATGACAGATATCCCTAACGATAAAACTATATAATCTAAACTATTCATGTGTTTCAATTTTTTTATTATTAAGCAACGCTATTAAAGTTCCACTCCAACTCAATCCTGCAAAAATTGCACTCTTTAGATTATCAGGCTCAAGCAGTACAATAGATAATACTGCTCCTATTATTGGTAGTAATAGAAAATCAAAACGAGCATAAAACTTATCACTTTTCTCAGGAAACATTTTCTTCAAAAAAGGCTGTGTACCCTTAAAATCATCTGAGTATAATGAAAGTATATGTCCACATACCGCTCCAAACCAAGCTAAAATACATGGTTTGGTTGCTATATCAAGTATTATATCCGCAACATTCATTGATTTTTGTATAATTTTTGCAAATATACTATTTTCTAAGCAATCTATGCAATAGCCATGCTAGTATTATGATTACAATAAAAGCAAATAATGCCCAAACCACCCTACCAATTTGCTTAAGAACCGTCGGTTCTTCCTTCTGCTTATGCTCTTCCTTAACAATACACTCCTTCTTCTTAGCATAGATTTGTTTATTGGTAAATACATTAGTTTGAGTGCTTTCCTTAGCAGCAACCTTCTTGCCTACCTCCTTCAGAATATTCTTCCTCGTCTCCGACTTGATAGGAGGTTTACCAGTAATAGGATCAATCGGTTTGCTTGTATCATAAACCGTAGTAATCTCTTCAGTTTCTTCAGTTGATTTCTCTGTTTCTGTTTTGGTTACTTCTTTACTAGCAGAAGCACTATCATTACGAGTATGGTTCAAATTCTCTTCAACAGATGATTCCTGCCGAAGATTAGACTTACTACTACCACATCCGGCTATTGACATTACTGTAAACATGACTACTAAGGATATCCCTCCAATAATGACAAGGTGGCGCATTTCTATAACTCTACCTTTCATGGCCGTACGATTACAGGTTTCATAAAATTAGAGAACTCACTCCTCACGTCGAAGCACGGACATGCCTTGATATACTCTGCCGGTTCCACTTCACCACTACCGTCCAAGTCCGGCGAAGTGTCCCGGTGTCCAAGTAGTTCAATGATATCATACTCTTTACAGAGCTTTACAACCAAATCACGGAGTGCATTCCGCTGTTCAGGTGTCCGAGTATCAGCCGGCTTACCGTTGGCATCCAATCCGCCAATATAGCAGACACCTATTGAGTGCTTATTGTACGAAGAATCAGAAAAGCCCTTCGTATTGCAATGCGCCCCGTCAATGCTTAACGGTCGCCCATTTTCTACCATTCCATCCAGGTCAATGACAAAGTTATAACCGATCTGATTGAATCCCCGAGCCCGGTGCACCCGGTCAATGTCCTTTGCACGTAAATCCTGTCCGGCACGTGTGGCCGAACAATGAATGATAATAGCATCAATTTTCTTCATTTCTTCTCCTCCTTATTCTTTGTTACTGGACCAATCTTTACCAAATTGACACGGAAAATGATAGCTATCAAAATGGCCGTTCCTAACCAATGCCAAGAATCTTGAAAAATAAACTCCAAAACTTCAATCATTTTGCACCTCCTTTTTGTAAGTAGTTCGTTAAGTAAGGGATATTCTTTATAAACTCGACACTTAGCACATAATGCAAAAAGGCTACTACCTTATAACCATTGCTAGAGTTGGGTAGAATTTCTTTAATATTCCTTAGAATATTTACCCCGTAGAAATAGAATACGCTGTACGTAATAAATGAAACACACTGTAGCGCACCTTCTGGATTGCCCTTGTGTTCACCTATAAAGTAGATGCAGCTAACCAAGGCAAAGAAAATAGTTGCTTCTACGATACACCTCCAAGCTTTTTTAAAAGAAAAACTCTCATGATTGATAAGGAGTGCAGTAAGCAGTCCACAAATGAAATTAAGAGCAAATACTGCAATAAGACTTTTGATCTCCCCGGAAATAGGATTGAGATAAGCAGCTATACCGGTAACCAATCCAATGAGTAAGTTTTTGAAATAATCCATAATCATTTATCTAAAATATTAATACTTCATTTCAAGACCCCACCACAATCGTCAATGGCTGTCTGAAATACCTTCTTCACTTCGCCAGAGGTTAGCCCATGATCCTCATGTAGCGAGAAGCCGGTTACTCCATTTCGCGATGCATTGAAGAATCCGACAGTCGTTTCATCCTTAATGATTTCGGCAGTAATATCTTTGACTGCCTCGGTGCCACGGGTTGACATTCTGTATTTAACCCTGATAGCTTCCGTAACCTTAGTTGTAGCGGTACTGTTAGTTGCTGTGATGTTCATTCCTTGTTTCCTCCTTCTATTAAATCATAAATTTGTCCGTATGCACCAGATACAAAGAAGTCTGCACAAATTTCCTTCAATAAGGTTGCATCTTCTGTCTCTATATCAAGTACACCACGATTGTTAATAATCTGTTGTAACATTTTATACGCACGCAACTTTTTCGACATATCCAAACCCTGTTGAGGGTTAGAACCTGCTGCATACAATGCCTCTGAAACCATATCACGGAGATACTGCTTTACCTCTTTACCGTTGATTACTTTAATAGCTTCATTGCCTTTAAAATCGAGTAAAGGCCTGTTTAAATTGATTTTCATAATTATTTATATATTAAGCGATTGATACCAATAACCCTTTTCTGAATTTCATATTACTACCAAAATCGAAATCAATACCTTGGTAATAGTTAATCCCACCATTTCCATCCCTAGATGTAATACAGCCAAAATTATCAGCTAAGCACAATTCACTTGACAATGTTCCTTTCACGTAAACACCTCCATCAAAGAAGCCGGCATACGTTGTATTTGCCTGTGGATAACTCCGGTCTGATTCTTTAAGATTTCTCGACGCATAAATACAAGCCCCACCTAAATTTGAGCCAATCGCAGCAACTCCAAATCGTCCATCGGTAGCTGCGTCGAATGTTACATTTACAACACCTTCTTTTGCCTTGCCTGAACCCAGTTTTAAGCTTCGAGAAGTGCCACCGAAATAGTCGCTCATAGTCCATATCAACCTACCGTTTTCGATTGAAAATCCTCCGATAAATCCTACATTCGCATCGACACGACGAACCTTTATCAAGTCAGTATTCAAATACCCTCCTACAACAATGGTAGAACCAAGCTGGGCAGCTTCGACAGCATCTTTGAATGCTAATCCACCCAAACCGGAACGATCTACTTTTGAATTGATTACTGTCTGCAGATCACTATGAAGCGCTGTGATGGTGACAGCTCCTTCTAAATTAATTTTAGATGAGTGGATAGTCGTTTCTCCGGCCGCCTGGTTAATATAAGATATAAGCGTATTGCCGTTTTCCAGTTCTTTAGAAGCATATATCTTATTACCGTCTGCTGTGGTAATCCACCCGGCAGTATCTATCCGCTGCGTCAAGCTATCAACTCGAGTTACTTGTGCGGAGATTTGAGTATTGAGCACTTTCAAATCAGCAGTACATTCATCTGAATAGCTTTTCAGTTTGTCTTGAATAGCTTTGTTTGCTCCTTCAACAGCTGTATTGAAACTGGCTAAAGCAGAGTTGAATAAAGCGAACTTATCATCTACATTCTTTTTTTCCTCAACAGTCGTTTGTCCATCTGCAATAGCCGTATTTATTGCAGCAATAAGATTATCAATTGCACCTGACAAAGAAACCTTAGCATTAAGTAGATCTGTTTTAGCAGAGCCTTCCAGATAGGCATTCACGTATAGTTTATTATATGTAGCTTCAACGGCAGATTTCGTATTCTTAACTGTATTCAGATACTTCTCTATTGCTTTCGCTTCCGCCCCGTCAATAATACCATCAGCAAAAGCTCCATCTACGTAGTCATGTAAGCCATCGACTGAATCGGCTGCATCTTGTGCAGCCTTGGCTGCGTTCGCAGCGTCCTCTAAAGCTTGTATCGCTTGTTTCAGTGCCTCGTCGGAATATTCCTTTAGTTTATCCTGTATTGCCTTATTGGCTTCCTCTACAGCTGTGTTGAAAGTCGCTAAGGCTGAATTAAACAGAGTAAACTTATTATCGACCTCTCTTTTTTCCTCTGCAGTGGCC
This sequence comes from uncultured Bacteroides sp., assembly GCA_900557355.1. Lineage (GTDB taxonomy): Bacteria > Bacteroidota > Bacteroidia > Bacteroidales > Bacteroidaceae > Bacteroides. The sequence continues at coordinate 2,743 of USSR01000154.1, read as the reverse complement.
TGTCCGTCAGCGATGACCGTATTGATAGCATTTATAAGGTTCTCAATACTTCCCATCAATGTAACCTTAGCATTGAGCAAACCAACCTTTGCAGAGCCGGATAAATAAACATTCGTGTAGAGTTTATTGTAAGTTGCTTCGATAGCCTGTTTGGTATTGTTGACAGTATTGATATACTTCTCAATAGCTTTTGCTTCTGCTTCGTCTATAATTCCGTCAGCGAAGGCTCCATCTACATAATTATGAAGTCCTTCCACTGAATCAGCAGCATCCTTGGCCGCTTTAGCTGCATCCTTTATTTCCTGATGAGCATCTTCCCATTCAGATAGATTTTCTAATCCGGAGGAACCGGCTTTAATTTGAATATTTCCGCCTATTTCCCCTTTTACCAAATCGAAGTACGTCTTTCCGTCCGGCGAAATAATCCGTTCTGTTGTTACACGTCCCGGGAGAATCTCTGTGAATCCGTATAATTCGACAAAACTTCTACTACCGTCATACTCACTATTAAGCACTCCAGTGAGTAAATGATAATATCCGGTTATCTGTTCCATTTTAATAGCCGTTTCACTCAAGAGGAATGTTCCGGCTTGATTCTCCTTGCCAACTTTAGCATATAGATAATATTTCTTTTCCGGGTCAATGAGTGTCGGAGAATTGTATTCAGCCATATCCCAGTACTTATATTCGTCTGCCTTATGAGAAGAAGAAAGAGAACTGATACCGAGTGTTAAATGCTGAAGGATTCCTGCCGGAGCAGTTAATACTTTGGTGCTAGTATTATAGGTGATATTGTGAGATACCTGCACTGGATTCGTTTTTGAATTGACAAAACGGAATTGCAAGCTTTCGTCGCCGACAAGTAGTTGCATGGTTGAAACGGTTATCGGATTGACAGAGCCGGAGAAGTTCAACAGTGCATCTTCAAGCATAGACATCGTTTCCTTTGCGTCACGAAACCGTCTCTTTGTGAATTGTAAAGCGTCCTTATGCTTCTCAATAACTGTCACCTCGTTAGTTTCTATCTTGTTCAGATCACTTGAAACAGACGTGCCTATCGGTTCGTTAGACAATTCAATTTCGGGTGAATACGGATTATTCACAAAACGTTTGATTCCTATCATCCGGATAAGAGAACCTTCCGGATGAAACTGTGTGTCAGAGAAGTTTACATATCCACCTAGCACAATCTTTCCGCCTATCTCCAACCAGCGTTTTTTAGCCCAAATACCGTCCAATGTCCCGGTAAATATGAATGCTTTATCTTCATGTTCATAGAGGTATTTAGCAGCTTCCTTGAAAGCTTCCCAGCTCGCACCCGTTTGTGTACTATCGTTACAGATATAAACCTTCGGCAATTGCATTCCGAACACTGCGTATGTATCACCAACCTTCGGTCGCCAGACTTCCGGCTCCGGCATAGTAATACCATCAATTTCCTGCGGAACAATTTCAAATCGACGTGCCTCTTTCTTGTCTTTCGCTTCATGGATATACTTTACTTCGAACTCCTTGCCTGTAAGCATACCAGTCTGGAAAATAACCGTCATTGTTTCTCCTGCTATAAGACAATCTTCGAAATTCAACTCTTCAGGAATGTCTTTATCTACAAAGTCAAAGAAGTTATTCTCCTTGTTCACTTCAATAACAGAACTAACAGTACCAACACGGGAAGGATAAATAGCTGTACAGTCCAGACTATCTTCCTTTGCTGTTGTAAGTTCTTTATCAGCACGCATGACACAAGTTCCATCCGCATCTGTCTTATACGTTCTCCCTTCGTAAACAAGAGTCTTATTCTTTGGAAGTAACAGGTATTTAGATCCGTATGTAGAATAATCAATATTGCGATCTGTAGTTTCTACCAAAATTATTTCGGGTGGTATATCCCCAGAAGTCCTACCAACACCGACCTTGAAGCCGTGGCCTTTACCATACGACAGTTTCAAAGGGTTCTCCTTGTTATACTCAACTTTACGCAGATGGATAGTCTTAATTTGCTTTCCATTCACAGTTTCTTCAGTGATCTGCCATTCTGTTTCATATAGTTCTGCAAGTTGATTGAGAGCGTCAAGTATATAGGTGTGATTGTAGTTGATTACTTTCTCCGTTCCCTCGATACAATCACCGACTTTCCACCCGGTACTCCGACGGTTCAGGTTTTCAACGAGTAGACGTAGATGTTCGTGTGCCTTAGCTGTATATGAGAACTTAATACTTCTATCAACGGTATGGCGTACTTTCCACAACATCGTATCAGCCTTCCCAGTTTCCAGAATCAATGTATATTCGAAGTTACGTTCACCGTTCTTCTTGAAATTGCTATCCTTCTTCAAGGAATAACGCTTCCCGTAGAAGTCACACCAGGAGCCAACTGGAATTTCAATATACCCCGGATGTGAAAAATACAAAGTGAGTGTATCTTCTCCCATGATAGCTTCATAAGAGTAGCTTTCATCCTTTACTTCGATTTTTATTTCCTTATCACCATTATATAAACTTATCATGTCCTTAGAATTATATCCTAAAATATAAACGTCAAATAGAAATGTATTGAATAATAGGCATAAAAGTAAGGAAATGATAGACGAATCATTGCCAAAATAATATATAACACACAACATCAACGGCATTGTCACGAAATAAATCAAAATGAAAAATATTTAAAAGAAATCACTCAAAATGTAGTTTAATTCACCTAAGTTCTCTCGGAACAAATTGTGCGTTGAAAGATTTTTCCAAT
>USSR01000153.1 GCA_900557355.1 uncultured Bacteroides sp. | reverse complement strand
AGAAAGGGAACATAGCTAATATTTTAGGTTATGCTACTTCCTTCAGTTCTTTGGGTATGATGATTGCTTCTATTGCTAATCTTATAAAGAAATAATAGAATTTACTTTTATGTCAGAACAACAACTAAATAGAAATGTCTCTTCAGAACAGGATAAATTATTAAATGATGAGATGGAAATCGATTTGATGGATATTCTGCGTAAGATAATAAGCATCCGCAAGACATTATATAAAGCTGCCGGAATAGGATTGATTATGGGGATTATAGTAGCATTTAGTATTCCTAAACAATATACAGTCAAAGTGACTTTGTCACCTGAAATGGGAAATTCCAAAGGCACTAATGGGATTGCCGGACTTGCAGCCTCATTTTTGGGAAGCGGCGCAACAATTGGAGATGGTACTGATGCATTAAACGCTTCTCTTTCATCAGATATTGTTTCATCTACTCCTTTTCTTTTAGAACTTATGGATGTGAATGTTCCTACTGATAAAGGTGATATGTTAACTTTAGAAACGTATTTAGACAGTCAATCTTCTCCTTGGTGGAATTATATAATAGGTATACCTGGATTGGTAATTAATGGTGTGAAATCTCTATTTACAGATGAAAATGATAATTCTAATGAAGCAAGTCATGGAACTATTGAACTTACTGAAAAAGAAAGCAAAAAGATAGATGCTCTTAAGAAGAAAATTATTGCTAATGTGGATAAGAAAACAGCTATTACTAATGTCTCAGTAACTTTACAAGAACCTAAAGTAGCAGCAGTAGTAGCCGATTCAGTTGTTCGCAAATTACAAGAATACATCATAGGTTATCGTACTTCAAAAGCTAAAGATGACTGTGTTTATTTGGAGAAGTTATTTAAAGAGCGTCAGGATGAATATTATGATGCTCAAAAAAAATATGCCGATTATGTAGATACACACGATAATCTGATTCTTCAGAGTGTTCGTACTGAGCAGGAACGTTTGCAAAATGACATGAGCTTAGCCTACCAGGTATATAGTCAAGTAGCTAATCAGTTACAGGTCGCAAGAGCGAAAGTTCAAGAAGAAAAACCCGTATTTGCGGTGGTAGAACCGGCAGTCGTTCCACGATATCCTTCCGGTATGGGAAAGAAATCGTATTTAATCATTTTCTTATTTCTGTCTGTTGTAGCTACAGCCGGGTGGTTGCTATTTGGTAAAGATTATTTGGATAAGATAAGGAAAGAACTTGTATAGGGGGTAAAGGGGAAACAAATATATTATTATGAAAAAATCATTGGAAAAGTTCCTTCAATATACTAGCCGGAATTTTTTTAGCTGCTGGATAATTCTAGGAGTAGATACGCTTATAGCCGGCTTATGTACGTTACTTACCTTTATTGGTATTCACTATGTAACAGGCACGGGATGGGATATCATTCAACTAGTTCAAGTGATCGCGCTGGCTTTGGGAGCAAGTATAATTGGAGATCTATTATTTAATACATTTCGGAATACAATTCGTTATTCAGAAATAAAGGATTTATGGCGGGTTATTTGTAGCGTTCTGTTTAAAGCGACATGTTTGGCTATTTATGTTTTTTTCTTTTTGAAAGAGGATAAATTGTTTGGTAGTCAGAATTTAGTATTTGTAATTTCAGATGGGATGTTAACTTTGATATCTTTGATTGGCATTCGTATCATCGTCATAGTGATGTATGAATCATTGATTGGCATTGTCCGCAAAACAGATATGAAAGTTTTTATTTATGGAACGGATGATAAAAGTGTGGCTCTTAAGACTCGTCTCCGCAATAGCTCTCATTATAAAATAGCAGGATTTTGTATTTATAGTCCAGATAATAGTCGCAGGATACTTGTAGATTCACGAGTTTATTCATTTAGTGACAAAGTCAGTTTTAATATTTTAATAAAGAAACATCACATTCAAGGTATCCTTTTTGCGCGCTATGAATCAATAAGGGAAGAAGAAAACAGATTACTTGAATACTGTAAAAGTAGTGGAGTGAAAACATTAATTGCTCCTTCTATCAGTGAAGCAGATGTGAACGGATTCTTCCATCAGTTTGTCCGGCCCATACGTATAGAAGATTTGCTGGGACGTGAAGAGATAAAGATCAATATGCAGGAGATAGCTTCCGAATATTGTGATAAGATTATATTGGTAACAGGAGCAGCTGGAAGTATTGGAAGTGAGCTTTGTAGACAACTGGCTCAGATTGGTGTTCGTAAACTGATTCTATTTGATTCGGGTGAAACTCCCCTTCATAATGTTCGCCTTGAATTTGAGAAAAATTATCCTAATATTGATTTTATACCTGTTATTGGCGACGTGCGGGTTAAACAACGTGTACGCATGGTTTTCGAGCAATATCATCCACAAATAGTATTCCATGCTGCGGCTTATAAACATGTACCTTTAATGGAGGAAAATCCTTGTGAAGCTGTCTATGTCAATGTAATCGGTTCTCGTCAAGTGGCAGATATGGCAGTGGAGTATGGGGCGGAGAAAATGATCATGATTTCAACAGATAAGGCCGTAAATCCCACGAATGTAATGGGAGCTTCCAAACGTCTTGCTGAAATCTATGTTCAGAGTTTGGGAACTGCTATAAAAGAAGGAAAAGCCAAAGGAAAGACAAAATTTATCACAACTCGTTTTGGAAATGTTTTAGGCAGTAATGGTTCTGTGATTCCTCGTTTTAAAGAACAAATTGAGAATGGTGGTCCTGTGACTGTTACTCATCCAGATATTATTCGGTACTTTATGACTATTCCGGAGGCTTGTCGTTTAGTGATGGAAGCCGGTATGATGGGAGAGGGGAATGAAATCTTTGTCTTTGAGATGGGGGAGCCTGTGAAGATTGTAGATTTAGCTACTCGTATGATTGAATTAGCAGGCTACCGTCTAGATGAAGATATCAAGATTGAATATACAGGTTTACGACCAGGAGAAAAGTTATATGAAGAACTTTTGAGTACGGAAGAAAATACTCTGCCTACTAGTAATAAAAAAATAAAAATAGCTAAAGTTCGTCGATATGAGTATAATGACATATTAGAATCATATGCTGATTTTGAAATTTTAGCTAGAAATGTAGAAATAATGGATACGGTTGCTTTGATGAAGAGAATAGTACCGGAATTTATTTCTAGGAATTCACGATTTGAAATATTGGATGTATGAAAATTCTTGTTACAGGAGCTGCTGGCTTTATTGGCTCTTATGTTTGTAAGTATTTGCTTTCTCGAGGAGATGAAGTCGTAGGGTTAGATAATATCAATTCTTATTATGATATTAATTTAAAATATGGTCGTTTACTTACTTTAGGAATAGAAGAAAATGCTGTAAATTGGTATTTGTTTGTAGAAAGCAATGTTTATGAAAAATTCCGATTTATCCGTATGAATCTTGAAGATAAACAGGCAATGCAAATGCTTTTTGCTAATGAGCGGTTTGATAAGGTTGTGAATCTTGCTGCACAGGCAGGTGTAAGATATTCCATCGAAAATCCGTATGCTTATGTGGAAAGTAATATAGATGGTTTTTTAAATGTATTGGAGGGGTGTCGACATTATAGAGTGAAACATTTGATTTATGCTAGTTCGAGTAGTGTTTATGGTTTGAATGGAAAAGTTCCTTTTTCAGAGAATGATAGTGTTGCACATCCTGTCAGTCTTTACGCTGCTACAAAGAAGTCTAATGAACTTATGGCTCACACATATAGTCATTTGTATGCTATTCCTACTACGGGATTACGCTTTTTTACTGTTTATGGTCCTTGGGGGCGTCCAGATATGTCTCCTTTTCTTTTTGCTAGTGCGATACTGAATAACCGCCCAATAAAGGTTTTCAATAATGGTGATATGCTGCGTGATTTTACTTATATTGATGATATTGTTGAGGGAGTTCTTCGGGTGATAGATCATGTCCCTGAACCTAATTTGAATTGGAATGATCAGAATCCTGAACCAAGTTCTTCTAAAGCTCCATATAAAATATATAATATCGGTAATTCTCATCCGGTGAAATTAATGGACTTTATTGAAGCCATAGAAAAAGCTATTGGACATCCTGCTGATAAAATTTATTTTCCGATGCAACCGGGGGATGTTTATCAAACAAACGCAGATACTCCAGCTTTGGAAAGAGAATTGGGATTTAAACCCAATAAATCAATAATAGAAGGAGTTCGGAATACGATAGATTGGTATCGTTCTTTCTATCAATTATAACTGTAAGTAAACGTGATGTTATGAAAATAGCAATAGTAGGTACCGGTTATGTAGGTTTAGTTACTGGTAGTTGTTTTTCAGAGATGGGTATAGATGTCACTTGTGTAGATATTCAGAAGTGTAAAATAGAAAATCTGAAGAAAGGTATCATCCCAATTTATGAACCGGGTTTGGAAGACATGGTGCATCGTAATTACAGTGCTGGACGTTTAAAGTTTGCTACTGATTTGAAAGAATGCCTGGATGAAGTAGAAGTTATATTTAGTGCAGTAGGTACTCCTCCTGATGAGGATGGTAGTGCTGATTTGAAGTATGTACTGGAAGTGGCTCGTACTATAGGTCGCAATATAAATAAGTACGTTTTGGTAGTAACTAAAAGCACAGTTCCTGTTGGTACTGCTCAAAAAGTAAAGTCGGTTATTCAAGAAGAACTTGACAAACGTAATGTTCTGATTGATTTTGATGTGGCTTCTAATCCTGAATTTTTGAAAGAAGGAGATGCTGTTGATGATTTCATGAAACCCGATCGTATAGTGGTTGGTATTGAATCTGAAAGAGCTAAAGAAATAATGGAGCGTTTGTACAAACCTTTTATGATGAATAATTACCGGTTGATTTTTACGGATATTCCTAGTGCCGAGATGATCAAATATGCTGCAAACTCAATGTTAGCTACCCGTATCAGTTTTATGAATGACATAGCCAACCTTTGTGAACTAGTAGGAGCAGATGTGAATATGGTTCGTAAAGGTATTGGAGCAGATAGTCGTATTGGTAGTAAGTTCTTGTATCCCGGTTGCGGTTACGGTGGTTCTTGTTTTCCGAAGGATGTGAAAGCTTTGATTAAAACAGCTGAGAAAAATGGTTATTCTATGTATGTTTTGAAATCTGTAGAAGAAGTAAATGAAAGACAAAAGAGTATTCTTTTTGAGAAGTTGTTGAAACACTACAATGGAGATATACAAGGTAAACAAATCACTTTATGGGGGTTGGCTTTTAAACCTGAAACAGATGATATGCGTGAGGCTCCTTCTCTGGTATTGATTCAAAAGTTGCTTGCCGCGGGTGCGACAGTGAAAGTTTATGATCCAATTGCGATGGATGAATGTAGACGTCGAGTCGGAGAGAAGGTCTTTTATGCTACAGATATGTATGATTCTGTATTGGATTCGGATGCTTTAATGTTGGTTACAGAATGGAAAGAGTTCCGTATGCCAAGTTGGGGAGTGATAAAAAAAACAATGAAAAGTGCTGTCGTGATAGATGGACGGAATATTTATGATAAAAAGGAATTGCTAGAAATAGACTTTACCTATTATTGTATTGGGAAATAATCTATTTAGTATTCAAAATAAGATGTTTAAAATTCGATTATAGCTAACGTTTATAATAGGACGTTACCAATTAAAATTAAATCCAAGATTATGTCAATTCAAGTATTGAAACCAAAGTTTGAGATTGAAGAATGTCTCGAGGCTGTAAAAGAATGCCTTGAACAAGGCTGGACAGGCATGGGCTTTAAAACCGCTCAATTCGAAGAAGCCTGGAAAGATTACACCGGTCATAAATATGCATATTATCTTAATTCCAACACTGTAGGTCTTCATCTTGCTGTGAAAATTCTTAAAATGCAGAATGGATGGCAAGATGGTGATGAAATTATCTCAACCCCTATCACCTTTGTATCGACCAATCACGCAGTTATGTACGAAAATATGCATGTTACATTTGCTGATGTAGATGAGTATCTTTGTCTTGATCCCATAGATGTTGAGAAGAAAATAAGTGATAAAACCAAAGCTATTATTTTTGTAGGTTATGGTGGACGCGTAGGAAAACTTGATAAGATCATAGAGATATGTAAAAAGCATGATCTGAAACTAATTCTTGATGCTGCTCACATGTCAGGCACACGAATTAATGGTGTAACTCCAGGTACTTGGGATGGCGTAGATGTTACGGTTTATTCTTATCAGGCTGTGAAGAACCTTCCTACGGGTGATAGTGGTATGATATGCTTTGCAAATGAAAAAGACGATAAACTAGCACGTCAGCTTGCTTGGTTGGGTATTAATAAAGATACCTATGCTCGTTCAAACAAAGGGACCTATGCTTGGAAATATGATGTGGACTATGTGGGTTATAAATACAATGGCAATGCTATAATGGCTGCTATCGCATTAGTTCAACTTAAATATCTTGATAGGGATAATGCACGTCGTCGTGAAATTGTGGAGATGTACAGCAAGGCATTTGAAAACAATGCGAAGATTCAGATAGTGAAAGCTCCTCATGCCGATGAATGCTCTTTCCATATTTACGAACTTATTGTACCTGATCGTGAAGGACTTTTAGGTAAACTAGCTGAAAATGATATCTATGGTGGCGTACACTACCGTGACAATACAGAGTATAGCATGTATCAATATGCTAAGGGAACTTGTCCCCGTGCACATGACGCCAGTGAACATCTCATTACACTTCCGCTACACATGTGGCTCACTGATGAAGAAGTTGATAGAATCATAGCTGTTGTAAACGATTATGTGAAGTAGTATGGTTTATGAAGGAATCCTTGAAGGACGTTTTGTCAATCTTCGTCCTGTCACGAAAGAAGACGCGGAGTTCATTTTGGGAATTAGGAATAATCCGGAAATTTCAAAATATCTTCCTTCTCTGAATGTCACAGTTGATCAGCAACAAAGTTGGATAGACAAGCAAAGAAACGATATCAATAGTTATTATTTTATTATCGAAGATAAAACTAAAATGCGAATAGGAACCATAAGTGTTTACAACATTATAGAGAATCATGCTGAGGTAGGTCGTTTCTGCTCTTTTGGGAATTCGATTCAAAATTCTGAAGCGGCATTAATGTTGGATGATTTTATATTCCAAAAGTTAGGTGTTGATTATCTAGATATTTGGGTGTACAAAGATAATAAACCAGTGCTTGCTTTAAACAAAGGGTTGGGTTGTGTATGGGAAGGAGAAAGTGAAGACAAAGGAGGCTTTCCATATTTATATGGCACTTTAACAAAGGAAGGATTCGAAAAAAAATCACAGAAAATAAGAACAAATTTATCTAAAATAAAAGATATAATATGGGAAATTTAAATGAATTTATTCAGAATTTTGCTAATCAGTTTGATGAAACTGATGCAAGTGAATTTCAGGCTACCACAGAGTTCAGACAGCTCGATGAGTGGAGCTCATTAATGGCTTTGTCTATTATTGCTATGGTTGATGAAGAATATAATGTACAATTAAAAGGCGATGACATCGTTAAGTCTCAAACTATAGATGATTTATTCCGAATTGTCTCTTCAAAGACTATTTAAAATATGTATAATCCTTTTTCTTTAGCTGGAAAAACTATTTTGATAACGGGGGCTTCTTCGGGAATAGGGAAAGCAACCGCAATTGAATGTTCTAAATTAGGTGCTAAAGTCATAATTACTGGGCGTAATAGATTGAGATTGGAAGAAACCTTTTCTTCAATGAGTGGAAATGCTCATTTATTGATTGAAGCAGATTTGCAATATCCGTCGGATATTGATATGCTTATTGATAGTTTACCTATGCTGGATGGAGTTGTAAATAATGCGGGCATGACTAAAACAATTCCGATGGCATTTATTTCGGAAGAGATTTTATTGGATGTATTGCGAATAAATACCATTTCTCCTATACTTATTACTCAGAAACTATTGAAAAGAAGAAAGCTCGCTAAGTCCGCATCTATTGTTTTTACATCATCTATTTCTGGGAATAGTGTTGGGGTACTTGGTAATACTATATATTCAACAACTAAGGCTGCTGTTAATGGATTTGTAAAGAATGCAGCTCTTGAATTGGCTCCTAAGAATATTAGAGTAAATACTGTTTGCCCTGGAATGATAGATACTGGAATCTTAAGTTCCGGAATAATTACTGAAGAACAGTTAGATGAGGAACGAAAAAAATATCCTCTTAAGCGATTTGGAAAACCTGAAGAAATCGCATATGCTATAATTTATTTGCTCTCTGATGCATCTTCTTTTGTAACAGGAAGTAATTTGTTTATAGACGGAGGATTTACATTATTATAACTCATGAAGACAATAATAGATAATATACAAATTGCAGCCGTAACTTCTTGGCTGCCACTCAATAATTTGGAAATGACTTCTCTTTCATCTGAATATGGAGAAAAAGAAGTTGCGAGTATAATAAAAGCGACAGGAGTAGAACGAGTTCGTATAGCAGATAAAAATGATACATCTTCCGATATGTGCTTCCGAGCTGCTGAGCATTTGATACAGCAGGAGCACATAGACAAAAATGAAATAGACGGTTTAGTTTTTGTATCACAAACAGTGGACTATATTCTTCCTTCGACTTCAATTATCCTTCAAGAGCGGCTTAAACTCAATAAAGATGTTGTATGTTTAGATATTCATTACGGTTGTTCAGGATATATTTATGGAATTTTTCAGGCAGCCTTGTGGATTGCGTCAAAGGCATGCCGGAATGTACTGGTTTTAGCGGGAGATACTACTTCTCGTATGATTCATCCAAAAGACAAGTCTCTTCGAATGGTTTTTGGCGATTGTGGAACTGCTACTTTAGTGACTATAGGAAAAAGTCCTTTGGGAGTGACTTTGCATTCAGATGGAGCTGGATACGATCGTTTGATAGTTCGTGCCGGTGGTTTCAGAAATCCGGTGTCTGAAGAAACTTCTTTATTGCAATATGATAATGATAATAATGGTAGAACTGATAATGATTTGTACATGGATGGTATTTCAATTTTCAATTTTGCAGTAAATAACGTATATAAAGATATAGATCTGTTATTGGGACTCATGTGTTGGGAGAAAGATGATATTGGAATATTCGCGCTTCATCAAGCCAATAATTTCATGGTAAACTATGTGCGTAAGAAAATAAAAGTAGCGGCAGAAAAAGTTCCGATGAATGTAACTAATTACGGTAATACTGGTCCTGCAACCATCCCACTGTTATTATCTGATGTATGTTCTACACAGAAATATAATTTGGATAAAGTTATAATGAGTGGTTTTGGGGTCGGTTTATCATGGGGAAGTATTGCTGCCAATCTAAGTAAAACAAGATTTTATTCACCTTTAAATAAATAGATTATGAAAGATAAAATATTAGAAATAATTAATATTATCCGTATATCTAAAGAACTTCAACCTCTTAAAGATATAAAATCGACAGACAGCTTAAGAGATGATATAGAATTTACTTCATTTGATTTAGCGGAGTTGACCGTAAGAATAGAAGATGAATTTGATATTGATATTTTTGAAGATGGTTTAGTGTCAACTGTGGGTGAAGTGTATGCCAAACTCATTAAATAATTTGTAAATGGACTTTTTGATAGATAAATCGGAGAGGTATACTTACGAAGATTTACTTAATATTGTAAACAATGCTGATAGATATATTCCTTTCTTTAAAGAAAAATCGCTTTATCATTTCTTTTGCAACTTAATTGTTGGATTAGTCAGTAATCAGCCATTAGTTTTGCTCGATTCAGATATTAAACTGACTGAATTGGAGGAGGGGGTAGAAAGTAAAATTAATAAATCGAAGTTAATATCTAAGCATTACTTTTCTACTATGGCTGATTTGATTAATGCAATACACGATTCGCGGTCTGAAATTACTATTTTCACTTCTGGTACAACTGGGCAACCAAAGAAAGTTATTCATTCAGTCATGACATTGACACGGACTGTTCGTATTGCAGAACGTTATAAAGATAAGATCTGGGCTTTTGCTTACAATCCGACCCACATGGCTGGGTTGCAAGTTTTTTTTCAAGCGTTGAGCAATTGTAATACCCTTATTAATGTTTTTAATGCTAGCCGTACAGATATATATAATGCGATAAAAGAATGGCGTATAACTCATATATCGGCAACACCTACATTTTATAGATTGCTATTACCGGTCGAGAGTAGTTATGTTTCTGTAGAACGAGTTACTTTGGGGGGTGAGAAATCTGATAACCATTTATATCTTTCTATTAAACAGATTTTTCCTTCAGCAAAAATAAATAATATATATGCTTCTACAGAAGCAGGTTCTTTATTTGCGGCCAAAGGAGAGTACTTTCAATTATCAATAGATTTATGCGATAGAGTAAAAGTGGTGGATGATGAACTGCTTCTCCATAAATCATTGCTTGGCAAATCTGATGATTTTAGTTTCAGTGACGGTTATTACCATACAGGAGATATTATTGAATGGATAAATCAGGAGGAGAGATTATTCAAGTTTAAAAGTCGTAAGAATGAGTTGATAAATGTGGGGGGATACAAAGTAAATCCCGGTGAGGTTGAAAATGTTATTTTAAGAATGAATGGAATACAACAAGCTCTTGTTTATGGGAAGACGAATTCTGTATTAGGTAATATTCTGTGTGCAGAAATAAAAATTGAACCTAATGTTAATTTGACAGAACTTGAGATACGTCAGTACTTATCAGGTATGTTACAAGATTTTAAAATTCCGAGAAAGATTAAATTCGTTGAATCTTTCTCTATGACACGTTCTGGAAAATTGAAAAGATCATGAATATATTAGTTACAGGTTGTTCACGCGGGGTAGGATTAGAAATATGTCGCGTATTATTGGAAAAGGAATATGTTGTATTTGGCATAGCCAGAACTTATACACCTGAATTTGAATTGTTAGAAAAGACATATCCTAATCGGTTATATTTTAAAAGAATTGATCTTTGTGAATCGGAAAGTGTGCATAAAAAGGTATTTAAGGACTTTTTAAATAATCAAGTCCCTTTACATGGTTTTGTAAATAATGCGGCTATGGCATACGATGATATTATAACCAACATGAATCTGGAAAGATTGAAAGATATGTACGCTTCCAACGTGTTTACTCCTATGGTTTTGACTAAATATGCCATTAGGAATATGTTGTTACATCGCATTAAAGGAAGTATAATTCATATATCTTCCATTAGTGCTCATACAGGATATAAAGGACTGGCGATGTATGCTTCGAGTAAAGGTTCTCTTGAAGCTTTCTCAAAAAACACAGCTAGAGAATGGGGTGAGTTAGGGATACGTTCGAATGTCGTAGTTCCAGGATTTATGGAGACTGCGATGAGCGCTTCACTTTCAGATGAACAAAAGGATAGGATCTATAAGCGCACTTCTTTGAAATGTCCGACTGATATTCACTCAGTAGCTGAAACCGTTGCTTTTTTGTTGTCAGAGAATGCTATTAGTATCACAGGGCAAAATATTCATGTGGATTCGGGTACCATATAATTATGTACTTTTGAGTATAAATAGTTAATAATTTGTAGGGATGAATATAATAAAAACCGCTATAGAAAGCGTATTAATTATTGAACCTAAAGTCTATCAAGACGAACGCGGCTATTTCTTCGAAAGTTTTAATGCTAACGAATTTGCGGAAAAAACAGGTATGGATATTCACTTTGTACAAGATA
>USSR01000152.1 GCA_900557355.1 uncultured Bacteroides sp. | reverse complement strand
CAAAGAGCTATTTTAGATTTTAATGGGACAGCAATGATATATTATTATGAAAAACAAATGTCTGAATTTCCTTCTGTTTGTTGTTGTTGCCTTCGTGAGCCCGGGTTTGCTGTGGGCTCAGAACCAACCTGTCAAAGGAAAAGTATTGGATGAGAAAACGAAAGAGGCTCTGATAGGAGTTTCTGTTCTGGAAGCGGGTAGCACGTCTAACGGTACGGTGACCGACCTGGACGGTAACTTCTCCCTCTCCGTGCCCGAAGGCGCCACGCTGCGCATCTCTTATGTGGGATACTTGGTACAGGAAATCCCTCTTAACGGAAGAAAAAGCCTGGAAGTGCTTCTAAAGGAAGATACTGAAATGCTGGACGAAGTGGTAATCGTGGGCTATGGTGTCCAGAAGAAAGCTACCTTGTCCGGTTCTGTAACCAGCATCGGCGGCGAAAAGCTGGCAAACACCCCTGTAACTAATGTCAGTCAGGGACTTGCCGGACGGCTGCCCGGTGTGGTTGCCATCTCCAATACGGCAGAACCGGGTTACGATGGAGCTACCATCAGAATCCGTGGTGTCAACACTTTCGGTAAAGCCGACCCGTTGGTGGTAGTGGACGGCGTTCCGGGACGCTCGCTTGAACGTATCGACCCCAGCACCATTGAGACTATGTCCGTCATGAAGGATGCTTCGGCTGCCATCTATGGTGCACAAGCCGCCAATGGTGTAATTATCATTACCACCAAGCGGGGCAAAAAGGGTAAACCCACCGTAAACCTTTCCTATAACTACGGTATATCCCGTCCTACCGTCATCCCCGAAATGGCGAATGCTTCCGAATACGCCACTTTGTTGAATGAGATTGATAAGTACGCAGGCAACAAAGAACGCTATACCCCGGAAGATATTCAGAAATACCGCGACGGCTCCGATCCCTGGTCGTATCCCAACACCGACTGGTTCAAAGAAACCTTAAAACCCTGGTCTCCCCAGACCTATGCCAATGCCACTATCGACGGCGGTACGGACAACATGACCTACTTCGTCAGTGTGTCTGCTAAAACCCAGGACGGATTTTACCGCAATAGCGGAACCAAGTACAACCAGTACGACCTGAAATCGAATCTGGACCTGAAACTCAATAAGTACATCAACCTCTTCATGAACCTCACAGGACGTATGGAAGACCGTAAATATCCCACTCGTTCGTCCGAGAATATTTTCAGAATGCTGATGAGGTTCAAGCCCAACATGCCTGCTTATTGGCCCAATGGGCTCCCGGGTCCCGATATCGAGTTTGGTGATAACCCGGTAGTGATTGCCACCGACGCCACAGGCTACGAGCGAGACAAACGCTACATCCTGAACGGAGACTTCGGCGTCAACATCAATGTTCCTTATGTGGAAGGACTCACCCTTAAAGCTACTGCCTCACTGGACAAGAACTTCCGTTTCCGCAAGATATGGCAGACCCCCTGGACTTTGTACTCATGGGACGGGACATCCATGGACGAAAACAATAATCCTCTTCTGGTAGAAGGTAAGAAAGGTTTCAGCGATCCCCGTCTCAGGGAGTCTATGGAAGACAACCAGAATATCCTGCTCAGCGGCATTATAAACTATAACCGTACTTTTGCTGAGAACCACTCTGTAAATGTGCTGGCGGGTGCAGAAAGAATCACCGGTAAGGGAGACTCCTTCGAGGCGTTCCGCAGATATTTCATTTCCACTGCCATTGATGAACTGTTTGCCGGTGGACAGGACGAAATAAACAATACCGGTAAGGGGTATAAAGAGGCGCGTCTCAACTACTTCGGCCGTGTGAATTACAGCTATAAGTCCAAGTACCTGGCCGAATTTGTATGGAGATACCAGGGCTCATATATCTTCGACCATTCCAATCAGTTCGGCTTCTTCCCGGGTGTTTCATTGGGTTACGTCATCTCCGAAGAGAACTTCTTTAAGAAGGCGCTGCCTTTCGTCCACTTTGCCAAAGTCCGTGCTTCCTGGGGAAAGACGGGCAACGATATGATCGATCCGTATCAGTATCTCGCTTCTTACACCTTCAATAATCTGATGTACCTCACGAATGGCGGTGCAACTGCCAATCAATCCCTGATGGAAAACGTAGCCCCCAACGTCAATGTAACCTGGGAGACAGCTACTCAACAAAACATCGGTTTAGACTTGCAGTTCCTGAATGGCGACCTGGCTGTAACCGTCGATTACTTCTACAATAAGCGGAAAGACATCCTTTGGAAGCGGAATGCTTCTGTTCCCAATACTTCGGGACTTACCTTACCCGATGAAAACCTTGGAAAGGTGAAGAACCAGGGTGTTGATTTCAGTATAGATTATCGCAAACGTTTCAAAGACTTCTCTCTGGGAGTAGGCTTGAACGGAGTGTATGCCAAGAATAAAATTCTCTTTTGGGATGAAGCTCCGGGTGCTCCCGATTATCAGAAGTCAACGGGGATGCCTATTGATGCCGGACTTTATTATGAGGCCATCGGCATCTTCAAAGACGAAGCTCACGTGGAATCCTATCCGCACTGGGCAGGCGCCCGTCCCGGAGATATTATTTTCAGGGATGTAAATGGTGACAAAGTGATTGATGGCAACGACCGTGTGCGGAATGACAAGACCAAGACTCCCACCTTCACGGGCGGCTTGAACGTTGACCTTACCTATAAGGATTTCGACTTCTCCGTATTGTTTCAGGGTGCATTTGGCGGTGTATTCCAGCAAAGCACGGAATCGGGTGACTTCGGAAACTTCCTGAAGAGTTTCTATGACAACCGCTGGACGGAAGATAACCCTACAGCCAGTTTCCCGCGTACCTACAACCGTAGCAATGAATACTGGGTGAACCAGCCTAATACATTCTGGCTGCACAAAACGGACTATGTTCGCCTGAAGAACATTGAGTTGGGCTATACCGTGCCCAAAGTCTTTACCAAACAAGCCGGTATCGAAAGAGTACGCGTGTACATCAGCGCTTATAACCTGCTGACATTTAGTCCCGACATGAAGGACTACGACCCTGAGAATACGAGTGGTTCCGGCTACAACCACCCGTTGAACAAAGTATTGAATTTTGGAGTAAATGTAACCTTTTAATTGAAATGTTATGAAACAGTTTAAGATATTCGCTATGCTGATGATGCTGATGTTCACGGCATGTAATGATGATTTCCTCAATGTAGACCCGCTGGACCGCTATTCGGATGCTGCGGTCTGGACGGACAAGGCGCTGGTGACTTCGTTTGTCAACAACATCTATCAGGGGCAGTATTATGGCTTCCACACCGTGATGTTCTCTTCCCTTTGCGATGAAGCAATGGAAGTATGGTCTTGGGAGAGCCAGCCCGTTGTGAAGAGTGAGATTAACCCGAGTTATCTGGGCATCCTGGGACCCGGGTTCTGGATTTATGCTTTCAATAACGTCACGTGGAACAGGCTGTATAAGAATATCCGTGCTTGCAACATCTTCTTTGAGAATGTGGAGAAGTACGAGTTGCAGGGGAATGACATAGACCAGTTGCGGGGAGAAGTGCACTACTTGCGCGGTTATTTCTACTATTGGCTGATGAGCTTCTGGGGCGGTGTGCCACTTATCGACAAGTCTTATTCACCTTCGGACGAGTTGTTGGTGACGAGGAATACACTGAAAGAAACGGTTGACTATATTGTGAAGGAGCTGGATGCTGCCGCTGGCTTGCTACCTCTGAGCGGTGATAAGGCGCGTGCCACTAAAGGTGCGGCATTGGCATTGAAGTCGCGGGTGCTGCTTTATGCGGCAAGCGACCTGTACAACTCTCAGGCATCGTGGGCATCCGGTTACAAGAATCCGGAGTTAGTGAGCTATGTGGATGGTGACCGGCAAGCCCGTTGGGAAGCAGCCCGGAAGGCGGCAAAGGATGTGATGGACCTTAATATCTATCGTTTGTACGGCGAAAATGGATTCTCAACGGCGGAAGAAGCGACTGACAACTATGTGAATCTCTTCTTGAATAATGGAAATGATGAAGATATTATGCTGTGATACTATGACATTGTAAATAGCAACAACGGGGATTTCCAGTGCCCGAGTCTCGGTTTGTTCAACTCTCCCAACGGTTTCCATGGTTGGGGTGGCAATGTGCCTACAGGGCAGATGGTAGATTCTTATGAAATGATTGATGGCAGCAAGTTCAGTTGGGACAACCCGGAACATAAGGCGGAACCTTATAAGAACAGAGACCCGCGTTTTTATGCCTGTGTGCTTTATGATGGAGCGAAATGGAGGCAACGTCCTGATGACGTGATTGGTTCCGATCCGGAGGGAATTGTGCAGACGGGCTTCTATGAGAATGCAAATGGTTCTTATAATCCGGGGCTGGATACCCGCCAAGGGCCGATAGAAGACTGGAACGGGACATACACAGGATATTATATGCGTAAGTTTATTGATCCCGCTGTTAATCATCAGTATGACCGCCAGAACTATCCTTTCCGTCAAATCAGGTATGCAGAAGTGTTGCTGAACTATGCTGAGGCTTGCCTTGAACTGGGAGATGAAGGAGAAGCTGTGAAGTATATCAATAAAATCCGTACCAGAGCCGGAATGCCAGATATTCCGATGGGAGTGACCGGTGCCGCGCTGGTGGAGCGTTACCGCAATGAGCGGAAGATTGAGCTGGCTTATGAACAGCATCGTTACTTTGACATCCGCAGGTGGATGATTGCTCCCGATGTGATAAAGAATGCACAGGGCATTGATATCCGTTATCCTTATGGAGGCGGCAAACAGGTTTATTCAATTACGGAAGTACAGGAACGGGGATGGAAGAACAAATCTTATTTCCTGCCTATCCTCTTGGACGAGATACAGAAGAATGAACTGCTGATACAGAATCCGGACTACTAATTTTTCTTTGTCAGTCGAATCTGTCTTTTCAGATTATCGTGTAATCGCATTGTGGTAGGCTAATACTGCAATGCGATTACTATATTTGTAGCTTTTGGCTTAAAAGTGGCATTTTTTGGTAGGATTCTATCCTATACCTTTGTGTGGCATGTCCTATCTTTGCAATTGAATAGTTATCTCTAATACTAAACAAAAGATGAGGCGTATTGTTTTTTTGGATTATGTGCGTGTATTTGCGTGCTTTCTTGTCATGGTTGTCCATGCTAGTGAAAACTTTTATGGTGCTGCCGGAGCTACGGATATGGTGGGGCCGCAGTCCTACTTGGGTAGTGAGGCGGATCGGCTATGGGTAGCTGTGTACGACGGTTTCTCACGCATGGCGGTGCCACTGTTTATGATTGTCTCTGCCTTTCTTCTTGCACCGATGAAGAAAGAACAGACCATGTGGCAATTCTACCGTCAACGTGCCATTCGCATCTTGCCGCCATTCTTCATATTCATGATACTGTATAGTACGCTTCCGATGTTGTGGGGACAGATAAACGGAGAAACATCATTGAATGATATGTCGCGGATACTCCTGAACTTTCCGTCACTGGCCGGACACTTGTGGTTCATGTATCCTTTGATCAGCCTTTATCTGTTCATCCCCATCATATCGCCGTGGTTGAGTAAAGCTACGGCTAAAGAAGAACGATTCTTCATTGGTTTGTTCCTGCTTTCGACCTGTATGCCTTATCTCAACCGCTGGTTCGGTGAAGTATGGGGACAATGTTTTTGGAACGAATACCATATGTTGTGGTACTTCTCCGGTTACTTGGGATACCTTGTAATGGCGCATTATATACGTGTACATCTTACATGGAACCGTTCCAAGCGTCTCACTATAGGAACTATTTTAATGGTGGTCGGTGCTGTATGGACGATCTACTCATTTTATGTCCAGGCCATTCCCGGAAAAATTCTTGTTACTCCTGAAATAGAGATCGGATGGGCTTTCTGTACTATCAACTGTGTGCTCCTTACGGCAGGTACATTCCTTCTTTTCACATGTATAAACCGTCAGAATCCGCCACAGGTTATTACAGAAACATCAAAGCTCAGCTATGGTATGTACCTTATGCACATATTCTGGCTTGGGTTATGGGTAACTGTGTTCAAGCATAACCTGGCATTGCCTACTGTTGCTGCTATACCCTGTATTGCAGTAACTACATTCATTAGCTGTTTCATCGCTACGAAGATTATCTCATTCATACCGGGCAGTAAGTGGGTCGTAGGATAAGGGCTTATATATAAGTGTAGATTGCATATCTCCAGCATGTTGGATCTATATATCCAATGGCTTGTCCGGGGGGAGCTTCTCGGGCGGATAGAATTTATATTTTGAAGATTGTTTTTCTGTTATTAATAGAAAGTGTACATTTGCAATACTATACCTTTTTAATTTAATACGGTTGGCAGTCGATGACAATAGATCTAAATACTTTTAATCAGTTCTTTATAGAGTATCAGCAGCGTTTCGTCCACTTCGCCTGTACCTATGTACGCGATGAGGTTGTTGCTGAAGACTTTGTCATTGAATCTATGATGTACTATTGGGAAAATAAGGATCGTTTGCCTGCCGATACCAATATTCCGGCCTATGTGCTGACTACCATCAAACATAAATGTATAGATCACTTGCGTCATCAGCAGGTACATCAGGAAGCGTCCGATGAGCTTTCACGGTTATATGCCTGGGAGTTGTCTGACCGGATTATTACGTTGGAAGATTTTGAACCCAATGAAGTGTTTACGGCAGAAATACAAGAGATCGTAGATAAGACTCTGGAAAGTTTGCCTGAGCAGACAATGCGTATCTTTATCATGAGTCGTTATGAGAATAAATCTCATAAGGAAATAGCCGCTTTGCTGGGCATGACCACTAAAGGTGTAGAGTTCCATATTGCTAAGTCTACCAAAGTATTACGTCTTGCCTTAAAGGATTACCTGCCTGTTTCCCTGCTTTTTTTCTATCTCAACTAAAAAAAGTTTCTTTTTCTGCTAGGGAATATTTCCCGTGACCCGCTATTACTATAGATACACTAATAAGAGTATGTATGGATAAGGATTTATTATACCGTTTTTTCGAAGGTCATGCTTCTGTGGAAGAGATGAAATCGATAAAAGAATGGGCTGAAACTTCTGAGGAGAACAGTAAGCTGTTACGCCGGGAGCGCAAGTTGTTCAATGCGATTATTCTTTCGGGACGCCTGAAACGAATGGAACGGCAAACTACTAAGAAAAAGAATTACTTCATCAGGGAATTCCTGAAGATAGCTTCTGTTATAGTGATTACGGTAGGTGTAACGGCTGCTTTGTTTTCAGTAGGAAAAGATAGGGACGATGTGAATGTAGCTATGCAAACCATTACCGTACCGGCCGGCCAGCGAGTGAACCTCGATTTACCCGATGGTTCAAACGTCTGGCTGAATGCCGGAACCCGAATGCAATATCCTGTTTCATTTATGAAAGATAAGCGGGAAGTTATACTGGATGGAGAGGCTTATTTTGAAGTGGCACGTAATGAGAGATGTCCGTTTGTGGTGCGTACACATGCTATGGATGTAGAGGTACTGGGAACAAAATTCAATGTGGAGGCTTATTCGAAGAAAGCGGTATTTGAAGCATCGTTGATGCAAGGAAAAATCAGGGTGAAGTCGCCTCTTAATGAAAAGGCGGCTGTAGTGCTCCTTCCCAATTATAAAACAATTCTGAAAGATGGCAGGTTGGTAGTGAGCAAGATTGATGATTACAATGTGTATCGTTGGAAAGAAGGTCTGTACTGCTTTAAGAGCAAGCCGTTCATCCAGATCATGGAAGATTTGGAAAGATATTATGATATGAAAATCCAGGTGGATAAGAAAAGTATAGAAAGTGTGGCACTGACCGGAAAGTTCCGTATATCCGACGGATTGGACTATGCATTGCGTGTTTTACAGAAAGATGTATCTTTCACTTATCGAAGAGATAAAGATAATGACGTCATTTATATAAAGTAAACGTAATATTAACCTGTTTAAAATGGAAGATTAGCCTATGGAACAATACTGGTGAAAAACAAAAAGCCGATAGATGTTTGCCCCATCCATCGGCCCTGATTAACACAATTCAATTTACAAATCATATTAATAACTCATTTACAAAGATATGAAAAACATTCCTTTGTCGGATATTTATTGCCCTAAAAATCCGCAAATAACATTATTATTCAGAATTATGAGAATATCAATATTCTTTTTGTTCTTCTGTGTTTTTAGCCTGATGGCGAAGAATAGTCATTCACAGAATGCACGGGTGACAATCAATCGAACCAATGTGCAACTTGAATCTATACTGAATGAGATAGAGTCTCAGACAGATTATCTGTTTATCTATAAGGATGATGTGGATGTAACATCACGCAAAAGTATCCGTGTAAATAATAAGTCCGTCTCTGAAGTACTTCTTGTATTATTGTCAGGTTCATCCATAACTTATAAGATGGAGGGAAATCATATTGTCCTAACCCGCAAAGAAACAACGACTTTGCAACAGCAGCAACGTATATCTGGGACAGTCACTGACGAAAAGGGAGAACCGCTTATCGGTGTTACTATAATTATAAAAGGTTCAACAGAAGGTACGGTTACTGATGCAAATGGTAATTTCTCATTGCCTGCAAACGTAAATGATGTACTTCAATTCAGCTATATTGGGTATATTCCACAAGA
Organism: uncultured Bacteroides sp.; assembly: GCA_900557355.1. Lineage (GTDB taxonomy): Bacteria > Bacteroidota > Bacteroidia > Bacteroidales > Bacteroidaceae > Bacteroides. The sequence goes on along the minus strand of USSR01000152.1, from coordinate 3,169 downwards.
AATAATATTGAGAAGTTTGAAAACTGTACAAGTGCTTTTGCGGGAGGATTCCGAATTGCTCGATGAAGTGGTTGTCATAGGCTATGGAACTGCTCGTAAGTCAGACTTGACTGGATCGGTTTCTTCACTAAATGGGGATCGTCTGAATAAACAGACTAATCCTAACCTTTCAGCACAGTTACAAGGACAAATGGCTGGTGTACAGGTAATGCGAACAACTGGTGACCCGTCCTCCTCATCAGAAATCCTTATTCATGGTGTGACTACCATGTCTGATAGTAGCCCATTGATTATTATTGATGGAGTTCCTGGTACACTTGATGATGTAGATCCGTCGGAAGTGCAAGATATACAAGTGTTGAAAGATGCGGCTTCTGCATCCATCTATGGTTCACGTGCTGCAGCTGGTGTTATTCTTGTTTCTACAAAAAGAGCCAAGAATAATCAGCTCAAAATGAGTTATAACTATGAATATGGCATAGATATGCCTACGGCAATGCCTAAATATGCCCGTGCAAGAGATTGGATGATATTTAAAAATGAATTAACTTATAATGATGGTGGAGATGATCTATATGGTGTGTATTCGCAAGACTTCATTGATTCATATGAAGCTAATCATGCAATAGATCCTGATCGATATCCAATAACTGATTGGCAGGATGTTTTACTAAAAGACCAGAGTAACCATCAGCGCCATTCTTTTACTCTGTCGGGTGGAACGGATAAATTGCTAACTAATTTCAGCTTGAACTATTATAAAGGTAACTCTATTATTCCGGGAAAAGAGTATGAACGTATTTATGCAAGACTAAACAATGATTTTAAAATCAACAATTGGATTCATGCAAAAGTAGACTTAAATGTGAGACTTACAGATCGTGAGTATCCAAACAGTCCAATTTATTATACGCATCATTCTCACCCACTTACAACGGACTTTTGGTCAAATGGGTTGATATCTCAAGGCCGTGATGGTGAAAATCCTTATGCACTATTGACATTAGCCGGAAAACAGAAAACACGTGGGTTTGGGTTCTCTGGTAAAATAGGTATTGACCTTACTCCGTTTGAAGGTTTGACAATTTCTGCTGTTGCCGCGCCTACTTATTATCTTTATAAGAGTAAGGATTGGGACACAAAGTTTGACCTGTATGATATGGAAGGCAATATTTATCCTAATTCATCTACGACAAATTTGCGTGAAGATCGTAATGATAATAATAGCTTGACTTTCCAACTATATGCTAATTATAACAAGGTATTTGGTCAACATGCGCTCAATTTGATGGTCGGGTATGAAGATTACGCTTTTAACTGGGAAAATGAAGGTGCATGGCGTAATAATTACGTATTATCATCATATCCTTATTTGAATCTTGGTCCCGAAGATCAGCAATACAATAATGGTAGTGCTGGGCATAATGCTTATCGTTCATACTTCGGCCGTTTGATGTATTCTTATGCAAATCGCTATTTACTCCAGGTTAATGTACGCTCTGATGGTTCTTCGCGTTTTGCAAAGGGGCATCGATGGGGAACTTTTCCATCAGCGTCGGCAGGATGGGTTGTTACAGAAGAGCCTTGGCTAAAGGATAATAAAGTGCTTAACTTCTTAAAACTTCGTGCATCGATAGGCCAATTGGGAAATGAGCGTATAGGTTCGGAATTTCCATATCAGGCGTCTATGGAATTTAGTAATGGTTATCTTGCAAATAAAACTACAGGTATTGCGGATCCTACTCAAATAGCTTTTCAATCAACTTATGCGTTTGAGAATATTACTTGGGAGACGACAACAACTTATGGTATAGGGGTGGATGCCAATTTCTTTAATAACCGTTTACGTTTTAATGGAGACTGGTACTATAAAAAAACAAAGGATATGTTGTTAGTTATGAACTTTCCTAATTATACAGGATATAATGCACCAGAACAAAATGCCGGTAAAATGAGTACAAAGGGATGGGAGGTAACACTTGCATGGAATGACCATATTAATGATTTTAATTATGGAGCAAGTTTCAATCTTTCTGATTATCGGTCAAAGATGGGGTATTTGGGTAATCTTCGTAAATTTTCAGGTAACTATATTACAGAGGAAGGATCGCACTATCAAGAATGGTATCTTTATAAGAATAAAGGGATATTCTTGAATGATGAAGCCCTTTATGATGCTAATGGTAAGAAGGTTGCAGTACAAGGTAATGAAGTTGCCGGTTGTATTCAGTTTGAGGATATTGACGGTGATGGTAAAATAACAGCAGATAAAGACCGTGTATATTGTGGAAACTCACTTCCTGAGTTGCAGTTTGGTGCTTCTTTCTGGGCAAATTATAAGGGGTTTGACTTTAATCTTTCTTTGCAGGGTGTTGGACACTGGTTGAAATATGTTAGTGATATAATGGTTCGTCCACTTGAGTGGGGATGGGGGCAGGTTCCTGAGGTCCTTGTTAATAATCATTGGAGCCCTTACAATACTGATGAGGAAAATGCAAAGATGAGATTTCCTATGGCTTCGTGGGCGCATCAAGGTCAGATTTATGGCTCTAATGACTTTTGGTTATATAATGCGGCTTATATGAGAGTCAAGAATATAACATTAGGGTATACTATTCCACAGAATATTACGAAGAATTTTTATGTGAATGGATTGAGACTATATGTCAGCGTAAATGATTTGCCTGCCTTTAATCTTGGAAGCGGCGGTATTGATGGCTGGGATCCTGAACAAGGAATTGATAAAGACTTTCTTACAACTTCTTTAATTTTTGGTGTTAAAGTAACCTTCTAAAAATATATATTATGAGAAATTTAAAATTTATTGCTACAGCGGCAGTGACTTTCATAATAATATCATGTGCAGATCTTGATTTGAGTCCTCTTTCTGAAGGGTCAAGCAATAACTGGTATCATGATGATACGGAATATTTAATGTCGCTTAATGATCTTATGAGGGCTGATTTTTATCCTATTGATTCCTATCCATGGGATGATGATGTTTTTAGTAGAAATTCTCAAGAAGAAACTAAGAATGGTAATATGACATCGGAATCAGGTACGGCAAAGTCAAGATGGTTGATTCTTTATAAGGCTATTGCTCGTTCTTTGAGAATTCTTAATAACTTGCAAACAGCTGAAACTTCAACAGATATAACTCCTGCCAAAA